>NZ_CACSIG010000022.1:0-31739 GCF_902705815.1 Alteromonas infernus | reverse complement strand
CCATTGATACACAAGCCGCCTGATCAGCGGGACAAGTCGAATCGGTGCGCTAGGAATAGTGATGTCTGGTGAGACAGGCCGTATATGGGAAGTAATTGTAGTCAAATTTGGTAGATTGCCTCAGTGCTAGAACGCCAAACCCTGCAATGAAAGTTACCACAATGTTAGAAAATGAACGATGTCCATAGGGCGCACGATACTAGATTGCAAATTAGCATTGTGTCACTTAGCAAGTGATATGAAGTATGCAGGAGCCGTATACGAGGCCCGTACGTACGGTTCTGTGAGAGGGATGAGGCGCAAGCCTCACCCTACTCGATATGCCTGTAAAACCTACATTTAATACATCTTGTAGGGCAAAAATTTTCCTGACATTACCACGCTAACCCGGTCGCCTTTCGGGTCGTTTTCACGCTGTAAGTCCATCGAAAAATCAATCGCGCTCATAATACCGTCGCCAAACTCTTCATGAATTAATTCCTTTAATGTAGTGCCATACACATTCACCAATTCATACCAGCGGTAAATAAGCGGGTCGGTAGGCACTTCTGTTGGCAACGAGCCTTTGTAGGGGACGATTTGAAGCCACGCAATCGCTTCGTCGGTAAGCGCTAGTAACGCACCCACAGCTTCAGCTTGTTGTTTCGTCATGGCCATTTGGCCTAAGCATGCCGCTGTACTCCATTCTTTCGACTGACCAACAACTTCTGCAATCTGGCTCCATTTTATGCCTTTTAAAATTTTGGCTGACTGGATCATGTCGGTGACTTGGGTTCTACATGTAATCATTGATTTTTCCTTGTAATGTTAAGTAAGTACTTAAGTAAATAAGAACAGCGTAATTAGGTTGCTAAAGATAAGGGTTAGCACAAGCGCTTTATAAACAAGTAAAGGGTGACGCTTTACTAAGGGAATATAAGCCGAGTTATGACTAGGGTTAGGGTAGCGAAGTGAGTAAACAAACTCGGAAATAGAAGAGTAGCGCTTGTCAGGGTTAATATGCAGCGCTCGTTTTAGCGCGCTGTCTACCCATGTTGGAATAGGGCGC
The DNA here is from genome assembly GCF_902705815.1 of Alteromonas infernus. Classification (NCBI taxonomy): domain Bacteria; kingdom Pseudomonadati; phylum Pseudomonadota; class Gammaproteobacteria; order Alteromonadales; family Alteromonadaceae; genus Alteromonas; species Alteromonas infernus. The sequence continues at coordinate 30,691 of NZ_CACSIG010000022.1, read as the reverse complement.
TTGGCATCTAACGCACTTTCGTAATTTAATTTTCTTTGCGCTGCGTAAGTGCGGCAATGAGCGAGTTTCGTTTGATAAGGGTAGCGCCCGCATAACAGGTAGTATGTCAGCACGGCAAGGGAAAACATATCCGAACGCTCGCTACCCATGTTTCCTAAGAAATACTCGGGGGCCGCAAAAAGTGCCGTACCAGGTATAGTCGCCTCACTATACAAACTGGGCGCTTCAATCAAAGCCGCCGCACCAAAATCGATAATCGTGCAGTGCCCTTGGGGGCTAATCATAATATTTTCTAAACGAATATCACGATGCAAAATGCCTTGGCGATGCATGGCCTGCAGGCCTTTTGCAATTTGTTCAACGATATCTCTTACTTGTTCTAATGTTGGTGTTGGGTTATCGATAGCCCATTGTGCGAGGGTCTGCCCGCGAACATATTCGCAAATACTATAAAAAGCCGTGGGGGACGGTGCTAAACCTAAATCGGTAAATTGGGGGCTTTTAATGACGTGGGGAGAGTTTACACGTCGCGCCAGCCAGTTTTCTAGCACAAAAGCGCTAAGGGCCTCGGGCGTTTGCGTAAAGTCGGTCGCGGGTGTTTTTATCACTACTTGCGGGCTTAGGTTTGTTTCATTCAGTGCTTGGCTATGTAAAGTAGCGGGGGTGGCTACAAATACATGGCTACGCGCCGATGTATAGAGTTGTCTAGTGATAGTGAGCCCGTCAATTTTATCGCCTGTATGTAACTGGGCGATTGTCAAAGGCGCTGTCGTAGCATAGGTAGAGCGCTTATCGCCCCCCAGCGCGTCTGTTGTTGTGTCTTGCTGGAATGCAGCTTTGATAAGAATAAGGGTAAGGTTGTCGTCGCTTCCTTTGTTAAATGCGTCATGAACGACCATCGCCGCTTTATTCTCTTGTAATTCCTCCCCTTCGTTTACAGTTCTCAATAGGGGGGATAACGCTATAAACTCGTGAACACCATCGGTACTTATCGCTATGGAGCTTGAAGCGGTAAGTTTCTTATAAGTATGGTCTATATCAATGTGAGCTTTAATGCCTATAGCATTTGAAAGGTAGGAATGAGACGGGTTTTCACGTGAGGTTTCTCGATGAGGCCGGGTAAGCGATGTCGATGTTTTATCGCCCGAAGAGAAGAGTGTTACATCACCGTCTCCTACATGGAAAACATCTAGCTGATTGCCGGTTAATATAACAACGGTTAGCGTGCATACGTACCCTTTTTCGGGCGTGTAGGCAAAGGGGCTTTTCTGCGTTCGCGTATAAAGCAGCCCGTTAATTTCTTTTATAATGGTTTCAGCGCAGGTCTTTATCGAGAATTGTTCAGGCGCTATTTTAAATAGCTTAATAAATTGGCGAGTGGCGAAATCACTCGCCATTTGGCTTACCGTACTGCTGCTAACGCCATCTGCAATAACAAAAACACTGCTCGCTTCAGGTTGGCTTGTATCTATGTGATAACTGTATGCATCCTGATTTACAGGCTTCGCACCACGCACTGAATAAGCACTTACACTCAGCGCAAGGGGCTGGGGATACGTAGACGTGTGTAATGTTACTGGCTCATTCATCGTTGACAGTCAGTCTTTTTAAATCAGTTTTTTCAAATCAGCCTGTTCAGTCACTGGAACACGCGCAGTACCACCATGTATCGAAACGTGAGCATATACATGGTGGGTAGCGCGCTTGAGAAACATTAAGCGTTTCTATATCGGTAGTGTTTCTGACGCCGCCGCTTTGTTTACAGGAATGGTGCGCTTAGGTAGCGTTTTTACGTGAGTGGTGTAAAGCGTAAGACCAGTAAATGCCAAGCCACCTACCAAGTTACCCAGTGCCGTTGGAATTTCATTCCAGATGAAATAATCCATAACCGAAAAGTCACCACCCATGATAAGACCAAATGGGAAAAGGAACATATTTACCACAGAGTGTTCAAAACCCATGAAGAAGAACAGCATGATAGGCATCCACATGGCGAGCACTTTACCGCTAACATGAGTAGATATCATCGCGCCAACCACACCCAGCGAAACCATCCAGTTACACAGCATGCCGCGAATGAAAATGGTAAACCACCCAGCCGCGCCGTGCTCTGCGTAGCCCAACGTACGGGCTTCACCAATGCTGGCCACTTTAGTCGCAATCGCGCCGCCATCTACGTTGTAACCCATGGTAAAGATAAATGACATCATAAACGCAACCGTCAATGCGCCGCCAAAGTTCCCTAAGAACACCAGGCCCCAATTACGAAGAATTTGTTTAGGGGTTACGCCGGGCCGTTGGGCAAGCCATGCGAGTGGGGTAAGTACAAAGACACCGGTTAATAGGTCGAAACCCATAAGGTAAAGCATACAAAAGCCCACCGGGAACAACACGGCACCTAAAAGAAAAATGCCAGTTTGCACCGCAATGGTAATAGCAAAAACAGCGGCCAGCGCAAGAATGGCACCTGCCATATAAGCACGAATTAGGGTATCGCGAGTAGACATATAAATCTTTGCTTCGCCTGCATCTACCATTTTGGTAGCGAATTCAGCGGGGAGTAGATAAGCCATGTTTTCACCTCATATTATCGTTGTAAATAAGTTGCCGTTCATGCGTTGTGGTATACGCGCTTTCAAGTGTTCCTAAAGATCAAAAAAAGGCGTCCGCAGCACGCTCAAAAGAAAGTGCTGGGGACGCCTTTGTCCTGTTTATCTATTTTGTGTAAATTTGCTTACATCACCGACTAGTGGGCATTGATATACCCCAAACCTATTGTTCGGCTTTATTGCTCGGTCAATAGTTTCGGTATGTCTCCATTAAGACAAAGCCAAAAGAGTGCCAATCGCTAAATATAATGAATTGAATGGCGAAATATCATTTAATTACAGTAAGATAGGTGAAGTCTGACGCAGTGAGGTCATTCATATTGTCTACAAGCTACTATTTTTAAATGCACTAAAAAGGTGGGACAATGTTTGTTTGAGGTGCAATACCTGTTTGAAGTGTCATCTTTATCCTTAATGTCAGTGACCGATGCTTTTAAACTATAAGAATAGGGCCAACTCGTTATCTGCAGCTCGTCGCGGCAAAGGGGTTAGTAGATACACAAATGCAGCGCTAAGGAACAAAAAAGTTTACGATAACTATTTCTACGATAACCATTACTATAACGCTTTTTTTAGCTTGCGTAAGTCATGCTTAATTTTCGCTTTGATACTATTATCGCTAGATTGAGATGCATAGTTTTCCCGTTCAAACTGCTCACAAATCTGATTGAAAGCTACTAACGCTTCGCTGTTTAATTGTGGGGATACGTCTTTGCGAAAGGCAGAAAGACTTTTATTGCCCCTCACTGTTTTCGTTTTAGATTCTATGTGTTTTATTGCTTTTAATAGGGCACGATGAGAAGACGTTTGCGTTTGTTTTTGTCTTTTCGGTAAAAAGTAAAGCGCAAGAATAAGCGCGATCAAGCCTATCGCTGATAAAAACACCACGCGCATTTTCTGAGGTGAGAGTGCACCAAGAAGGTCTTCGAGCATGCTGGTTTGCGCTGCATTATCAAACCCTAATACCCATTTACTCCATGAGTAGTCGAGCTGTTGAAACCAATTTTGAAGCGTTGTAAAGAACTTAGCGTTGCCGAATTTTTCTAAAACACTGGATTGACGAGACTCCCCAAGTTCTTCTAGGGCCTCTTCTAAGCCAAGGGTTAAACGCGATGGCGCTACCGCGCTCGTGGGGTCATAGCGAACCCAATCGTTGTCTATCAAAACTTCAACCCAGGCATGGGCGTCGTATTGTCTTATTTGCAGAACACGGTCGCTAAGTGTACTGCCACCTTGGTAGCCAGTTACCATTCTTGCTGGCACATTTGCAGCACGTAATGCGTAGACCATAGCGCCCGCATAGTGAGCACAGAAGCCAGCGCGCGCTTCAAATAAAAAGCGGTCGATAGGATCCGTTGGCATCGCATTCGGTGACAGGGTATACCTAAAGCCGCCTTGTTGAAATTCACGCATTATGGCGTTGGCGATGTCCCGAGGTGAAGTGTATTGAGCTGCTAGCCTCTTTCCCCACGCCCGGGTTTTCTCGTTGCCGTTCTTTGACATTTGCAAATTAAGCTGGGCTTCAAAGTTACCCATGCCATTGGTTATCTTTTCATTGGGAAAGTACCGTAAATAAAACGCTTTTTTACTCGCGATTGGCGTATTTGCGCGAAGGGTGAAGTCGAATCGACTGTTAACATTAATACTGTTTGCGCGGTTGTCCGGCGCCGATGGCGAAAGCGCAAACAGCCAGGTTTGCGAGGTGGGCTCAACAATAAGCTCGTATGCAGTGGCGTAAGATGTATCTTTACTGGCCATTGTGGAAAGAGGAGTAGGTCTACCCATATAAGCTAACTGCTGTTCAGCTTGCTTTCGTTTAGCGCTAATTGACCACGTCTTGCCATCGAAATGCTCAAGGGTCATGGCGCGCCAATAGCGTGATGTGGCATCAGGGACTTGTGCCGCGCTCTCAAAGGTGGCGCTAAACGCAAGTGACGAAGAGGTAGCTAACGATGCAATATCACCTGGAGTCACCGTGTCTGAGAGCCCCGTTTGTGTAGATTTAGACGTCGGCATTTGCCACAGCGGCGGCAATTGGGGCAGCAGTAAAAATAGCAGCAATGCTATGGGAGAGGCTTGCAAAATAAGCACGCCAACAAATGTAATGCTTTTTTTTGTGGGAGCGCCCGCGCCATGGTAAATAGCGGTAGAAAAAAGCAATAGGACCAAAATGCCCGTGTAACCAAACCATGCAAATACGCTAAGCGACGAAATAAAGCCGCAACCTATTAAAAATAAACAGGCACAAATGAGAAGGTGGAAATCACGCTTTTTTTCAACCAGCATTACCTTTAGTGCGCATGCCAAAGTAAGAAGGTTGATCATGCTATCTAATAGCCCGATTGAAAAACCAAACCAAGTTAAAGCGAAGACCGCCAGCACCGCAAGTAGGTTAACCGTACGCGTGGTCGGTAGGCTGTGTAGCGCGCTAAGGCCCGCTATTCTTGCTACAATTGCGCAGCCTCCAAGCATAAGGACCCACGTCATTAGCGGTGCAGTAAGCGAAAAGAGCAGGCAGGAAAAGGCAAAACACAGAAGTAATATTGCCACCGCGCGAGGTTGATGCAGCGCAGTGCCAAAAACGTTGAACGGGTAAGTACGGTTAAGTGTCTCTCGTATCATTTCACCGCCCTTATCCGATTTGAATCTTGTTGTGAGGAAGATGAACCTGTGTTGTTAAAGGGAGTGCTATTTTCGAAACAGGCGAGCGCCGCTAGGCATTCATGCCTATGCTTTACGCCGTGATTAGGGGGAATATGAATACCTTTATAGGAAAGACCAAATACGCGGTTAGCCTCAGAAAATGTGATCGTGGCGTGGGTCAGCGCAGCAAGTGCGGTTTCCGTGTCGGTAGCGGATGATAGGCCAATAACATAACTATTGCTTTGTAGCGCGGTAAAAGACTTTGTAACCCAGTTACCGTTTTTAGCCACGTGTTTCCACGATACTCGGTTTAAAGGCTGACCCACTTCATAGTCGTTTAATGCATAGAAATCTTCGTTACCGTCATGGTTATCTTTCGACGCAGTAGACGCTTCATCAGTAGCGATGTTGTTAATAACGACAGGGCCTTCCTGAGACTTAGGGTAAACCGTCACCGCTTGGTCAAAATCCAGATGGGTCCAACACTTATAAAGACCAAGAGGAAAGTCACAGGCTATCGTCAGTCGGCCTAATTCATAGTGCCCTCGCGTTTTTATCTGAAAAGGGATGCGCAGCGTTTGTTTTTGTGGACTATTGGTACTACCTGATAGCTGAGCGCTAAAAGACGTGTGATGATTATGCGTTGTTGCCTCGACAGCAAGTGGGGTTGCGTCACGCTTTGAAAGGCGGGTAGTACTTAACCACTTAAACGTTAATACACCATAACAAGGTTTAGTAGTTGCCTTCGTATGGGGCACAACCTGCACCAGCAGTTCACCGTTTTGATTGCAGTGAAAAGGCCTAGGAGGAAGCGACTTTAACGCTAAGCGTGCGAAGTTTTGATGGGTATAAAATAATGTCAGCAGCATAATGCTTAAACACAGGTAGCTAAGCAGCAGCATTAAGTTATTTTGATAGTTGGTTCCAAGTAAAAACAAACATAACGACAAGATGATAAAAGACCAGCCAAACCCACTTGGCAATATAAAGATGCTGTTTAGGTTAAGGTGATGCTCGTTCGCGGCCGGAACTCTATTATCTAGCCAACCTAACAGACGTTGGTGAAAGTAATGGGAAAGGGGCCAGCGTGCTTTACCCATGGCAAACGTTCCTGCTACTACTAAAAGTGCGAAAACACGGTGATAAGACCTTAATGCACAACCCCATCACGGTTACGCCGCAAGGGGGTCAACGCTGTCTAACAGTTTTTGACTCAGTTTCTCCCCGTCAAACGCGCTCATTTGCATACTATGGGTGGATTGATGGGCGGGCGCTGTCAATCTGTGAGCAGTAATTGCCACAAAGACCGCTTGCACATCTTCTGGTGTTACGTAGTCTCTTCCTGTGACAAACGCCCAAGCCTTTGCCCCTTGAAGGAGCGCTCGACTGGCACGTGGCGAGAGGGGGTTGGGATACTCGTTACTTTCCCTACTTTCGCTCACTAGCCGCAGAATGTAGTGGATAATGGCATCGCTGGTGTGAATACGTGTCACTGCCTGCTGCATTTGGTCTAAATCTTCCTCATTAAGTATTTGAGCAAGGGGCGCAGACACGTCTTTTTGTAAAAGCATGGCTTTTTCAGCTTCCCAAGCCGGGTAACCTAAGGAAATGCGCATGAAAAAACGGTCCAGTTGAGATTCAGGCAAGGGGTAAGTCCCTGACTGAGAGCTAGGGTTTTGGGTGGCAATGACAAAAAAAGGTGTCGGAAGCGCGTGGGTTGTGCCATCAATACTGACTTGCCGCTCTTCCATTGCTTCTAGCAGCGCGCTTTGCGTTTTAGGGCTTGCACGGTTAAGTTCGTCGGCAAGTACCACTTGGCTAAAAATGGGGCCGTGCCTGAAGCTAAATCTTTTGGTTTCGTCCTGCTCATGACTGTGGAAAATATTAACGCCCAACATATCTGATGGGAGTAAATCAGAGGTAAACTGAATACGGGAGTATTGAAGCCCGAATACTTGTGAAAGCGCGTGAGATAAAGTGGTTTTACCCATGCCCGGTAAGTCTTCAATTAGTAAGTGACCATTTGCCAGTAAGCAGGTAATTGCCAGTGTTAACTGGTGATCTTTACCAATAATCTTCTGATTAAGAGCCTGCTGTACCTTTTTTAGTTCTTGGCGCATAAAACTGTCACTTTTGTTTAAACATTCTTTGTCACAATGAAATATATCTGCGTGTAAGCGATCTCTGCTTAAATTTAATAGTAGCAACGATAGCTTAAAGCTTTCTATTGTATTGCCTGTTAATTTTTATACGCAGGTATATAACGTAATAGATTCAATAAAACGCGAAAGAATTAAACACGTGTGAATAGGGAAATGGCAAAGTATTCGCGTAATCTACTTAGGAAACCCTAAAACAACTGTTATTAAGTGCTGCGTAGTTTATCTGTGTTGTCTATAATGGTGCCTCTTAAAAAGGAAGTAGTTATGAAAAGCATTGAAATAGATGACGATTTATATGCCTTCATCGCCAGCCAGACTAAGCATATTGGTGAGAGTGCATCACAAATTTTAAGACGTTTACTGTTACCAGAAGACGGCGCAATATCAGGCAGCGTTGAAGCAAGCGGTAACGAATCAAAAGGTGACGCTTCAGACCAAGCAAAAACAAGTGAAATAAAAAGCGCTGGTGGGGAAGAGAAAACGAACGAGCCCAGTGTTGAAGTCAAGGCTGCACCGAAGGCTCAGGCTCAAACTGTGAGTACTGCTAAAAAAGCGCCAGCCAAACCCGCGGCGAGAAAAACTACCGCGAAAACGACGGCGAAGAAAACACCTGTGAGAGCGGCGGCAACAAAAGCCCCAGCCAAGCCTGCTACAAAAGCGTCGTCGACCGTGGCATCGTCGGTAGAAACAGAAACCCACAACAAGCGCGACATTCTCGATGCTGTATCTAAAGATGCGTTAGCCACGTTTACTAAACGGGTCGATCAGTTTCTGTTTGTTTTAAGTGCAGCGCACAAGCTTAATGCAGAAAACTTCTCTAGCGTAGAAAGTATCAAAGGTAAAAACCGTACGTACTTTGCAACAAGTAAAGAAGCCTTGCTTGAAAATGGCAGCAGTACAAACCCTAAAGCCATTCCCGATAGCCCTTTCTGGGTAGTAACAAACAACAATACTGCCAAGAAAACGAATATGCTGGAACAAGTTTTGCGTAACTTGGGTTATCAGCCCGATGTTGTTGAGACGGTAACAGCCCGTTTTACATCAGAGGGTAAGTAATTAGGTTATTGAACCTCAACACGACTTCTAAATAAGGACTTTTTCATGGCACTACATCCGCAGGCCGGAGAGCATGCAGCAAAAGAACAGCTTATTAACGTAGCGCAGCTAGTAAGCCAATATTATAGCTTTAAGCCGGATATGAATGACCCGGGGCAAGCCGTTTCTTTTGGCACTTCAGGCCACCGAGGTACCGCGTCTAATGCCACGTTCACCGATAGCCATATCAGTGCAATTTGCCAAGCATTGGTTGAATATCGCAAGCAAGAAGGCATTAGCGGCCCGCTATTTGTTGGTAAAGATACCCACGCGCTGTCTGAGCCTGCCATGATAACCGCTATCGAAGTGCTGTGTGCCAATGGTGTCGATGTTGTCATACAACGTGCAGATAACGAAAGTATGGGGTATACGCCTACGCCCGTCATTTCTCGTACTATTATCCGTTACAACCGCGCAGGGAATGCTGATAAGGCCGATGGTATTGTCATCACCCCTTCTCATAACCCGCCGTCAGACGGTGGTTTCAAATATAACCCTCCTCACGGTGGCCCGGCTGACAGTGACGTAACTAAGCAAATACAAGAGCGTGCCAATGCATTAATTGCCGATGGTAATAAAGACGTTCAGCGAATTGATATTCGCCAGGCCACGGCCCGTAAGTTGGTTCGTGAAGAAGACTTTATGGAACCTTATATTGATGATTTAGCACGGGTCATTGATATGGAGGCCATTGCAAATGCCAATTTAAAATTAGGTACCGACCCGTTAGGGGGCGCAGGGGTAGGATACTGGTCACGTATTTCACAGAAGTATGGCCTTGATATCACTGTTGTGAACGACGCTGTCGACCCGCAGTTTGGCTTTATGCGTCGCGATAAAGACGGCAAGCTTCGTATGGACTGTTCGTCAGCTTACGCAATGGCAGGGCTTATCGAGCTAAAAGATAATTTCGATTTAGCGTGGGGGAACGACCCTGACTTTGACCGTCACGGAATCGTATGTAAAAGCGCAGGGCTAATGAACCCTAATCACTATCTAGCGGTAGCGATTAATTATCTCTATACCCATCGCCCAGACTGGCCGAGCGACCTTAATATTGGCAAAACGTTAGTGTCGAGCAGCATGATTGACCGCGTGGCCAATAGCCTTGATAAACCGTTAGCAGAGATGCCAGTAGGCTTTAAGTGGTTTGTAGAGGGTTTGTCGAACAGCACAATAGGGTTTGCTGGCGAAGAAAGTGCCGGCGGTATTTTCTTAGAGCGCAACGGCAGTACGTGGGCGACAGACAAAGACGGCTTTATTCTTTGTTTACTTGCGGCAGAAATATTGGCGGTAACGGGCAAAGACCCTGGCGAACACTATAAAGCGCTAACCGAAAAGTTTGCTGCACCGGTGTACAGTCGAGTTGATGTAGCGGCAACTCTTGAGCAAAAACAAAAACTTTCGGCCATGGACGCATCTGTAGTAACAAGCGATACGCTAGCAGGCGAGCCTATTACTAGTGTGCAAACGCATGCGCCAGGCAATAACGCAGCTATAGGCGGCGTTAAAGTATCGACAGAAAATGGGTGGTTTGCCGCACGACCGTCTGGCACTGAACAGATTTATAAGATCTATGCCGAAAGCTTCAATGGTGAAAGTCACTTACAAGAACTTATTGCCGAAGCTGAAGCGTTAGTCGGTAAAATCATTAAATAAGCTCAAAAATAAATCGCTTTTCGCGTATTTTTGTAACAATAATGTTAAAAATCGCATGAGTGCATACGAATTCATGCGATTTTTTTGTAATTTTAACAAAATAATTACAACATAATCGTTTTAGTACTGCTATATTGCTGTCATATTCTTAAGATATTCTGTAATTAAATTACGTTTTTGGTGTGAAAGCACCGCTTACATTAAGAGTGAGACGCAAAATGAACGCAAAAGCGACCAAAACGCAACCCTCTCCAGCTATCGATAAGGCAGCTTTTAAGTCTGCGGTTATCAAACACTTACACTGCACGCTAGGTACTGACGAAAACAAGGCGAATAATCACGCTTGGTGGAAAGCAACGTGTGCGGCAATTCAAGAGCAAGTACTCGAAGGACTGCGCAAAACTCAAAAAAGTCACTATCTCAATGACACCCGTGCTGTCCACTATTTTTCTGCTGAATTCTTGATGGGACGTTTGTTATCAAACAACCTGCAAAATTTTGGTTTATTCGATGTAGCAAGTGGAGCTCTGAAAGAGCTGGGCGTAGAAATCTCAGATATCCTTGAAGAAGAGCCAGATATGGCTCTGGGTAACGGCGGTTTGGGCCGACTTGCAGCGTGTTTCATAGACTCACTCGCCACCATGGAATTACCTGCCATTGGTTATGGTATCCACTATGAAAATGGTCTATTCCGTCAAGAAATTAAAAGCGGTGCGCAAATTGAGCGTCCCGACAGCTGGCGCGACTATGGTAACCCGTGGGAAATTTGCCGCCCAGAATCTATTCAAGAAGTATCGCTCTATGGTTACGTTGAAACCAAATACGGTGAAAACGGCCGCGTTCTTAAAGAATGGCACCCAGGTTCAATTGTAAAAGGTGTGCCTTGGGATATTCCTGTTGTAGGTTATGAAGGTAAAACCGTAAACGTGCTTCGTTTATGGCAGTCAGAATCTTCTGGTTACTTCAACTGGGACGTGTTCAACGCAGGTGGTTATGTTGATGCACAGCGCGAGAACGTGCAGGCAGAAACCATTTCTAAAGTACTTTATCCGAATGATGAAACTGAAGCGGGTAAAGAACTACGCCTAATTCAGCAGTATTTCTTCTGCTCGTGCTCACTGAAGGATATTATTCGCCGTTATAAGCGAGCCCACGGTGATGACTGGAGCCGCTTTGCAGATCAGGTCGTGATTCAGCTTAACGACACGCACCCCGCCATTTCAGTACCAGAGCTAATGCGTATTCTTGTTGACCGCGCAGAGCTTGGTTGGGATGAAGCATGGGGTATCTGTACTAAGGTATTTGCGTACACAAACCATACCCTATTGCCAGAGGCACTTGAGAAGTGGCCGGCACGTATGATTGAGAAGATCCTTCCACGTCACCTTGAGATCATTTACGAAATCAACCACCGCTTCATGGCCGAGGTTGATAAGAAATGGCCGGGCGACAATGCAATGAAAGCGAAACTTTCAATTATCGAAGAAGGTAACGAGAAGATGGTACGTATGGGTCATCTATCTGTTATCGGCTCATTTGCAGTGAACGGTGTGGCAGAGATGCACTCACGCTTGGTTAAATCGTCGCTATTCCCTGAGTTCGACGAATTGTACCCAGGTAAGCTAACTAACGTGACAAACGGTATTACGCCTCGTCGTTGGTTGAAGGCCTGTAACCCTGCGCTTTCTAAGTTGATTGATAAGAAAATTGGCGATGATTGGCCGCGAGATTTAGATAAACTTCAGGGTTTAACGAAGTTTGCTACGAATAAAACGTTCCAAAAACAGTTCATGAAAGTGAAGCTGGAGAACAAGGAACTGTTGGCTGATGAAATTCGCAAGTCGCTAGACTTAGAAGTAGACGTAAATGCCATTTTTGATGTGCAAATTAAGCGACTTCACGAGTACAAGCGTCAACATTTAGCGTTGCTACACATTATGGCGTTGTACCGTCGTATTCTGGAAAACCCAGATTACGATATGCACCCTCGCGTGTTCGTATTTGGCGCGAAAGCCGCACCGGGTTATAAGCTTGCTAAAGACATTATCTACGCAATTAACAAGGTGGCTGATAAGGTTAATAACGACCCTCGTGTTAACAACAAGATTAAAATTGCGTTCTTGCCTAACTACCGTGTATCGCTAGCTGAGAAGATGATTCCAGCGGCTGATGTGTCTGAACAAATCAGTACAGCAGGTAAAGAAGCATCGGGTACAGGTAACATGAAGTTAGCGCTTAACGGTGCAGTAACTATCGGTACGCTAGATGGTGCTAACGTAGAAATTGCTGAAGAAGTAGGCGACGACAACATCTTTATTTTCGGTTTAACAGTAGAAGAGGTGAACGAGCTTAAAGCGACGGGTTACAACCCTCACGACTACTACTACAAAGACCCTGAAATTAAAGCGGTACTGGATTGGTTAGAAACCGATTACTTTACGCCGGGCAAACCAGGGGCGTTAGTATCTATTAAGCAAAGCTTACTTGATAATGGCGACCCGTACATGGTACTTGCAGATTTCCGCGCATACTCTGACGCACAAATTGCAGTAGATGCTGCTTACCGCGACAAAGAGCGCTGGGCGGAAATGGCGATAATCAATACGGCTAAAATGGGTAAATTTACCTCAGATCGCTCAATACGTGACTACGTAGATCGCGTTTGGAAACTTTCGTCGTGTAAGATAGAAAGCTAATCGCAGAACGAGAAAGAAATAGCCCGGCGGTGATAAACTTGTCGGGCTTTTTTATTGCTTTAAATTAAGCGAACTTGCTGTGAACATGCACTAACAGCAGGTTTTTTGCCCATTCTTACCATTAGTTAATCAAATATAAAAAAATGTTGTTTCATGGTATAAGCGGGTATGCAAATTAATACGTAACTGTCGTTGCGCCATCTGTAACGCCATGGTTTTATATAAGCAGTTGTTTTTAGTACCTCGAAGCGTAAAGCTCAAGGAAAACATCATGAGCCAACATACATCACTGGCAACCATTCCAAATCGATATGCGTTTATTGACAGCATTTCAAAACAGGCGTCTCGTAGCGGCGCTATTTCTTTGATGCTGGTGGATGTGGTGCGCTTTTCTGATGTAACAACCAGTCTGGGCATACATGTTGGCGATCGCTTCTTACTAGAAATTGCCAACCGTATACAGCTTCTATTTGGTCAATCAGTTTACATTGGTCGCATTAGCGGGGATGTGTTTGGTATTGTTTTCCCCAATGAGAGTAACGAAGGCGTAATGCGTAAAATGTTCGAACGTCTAGTCGAACATTTTAAAACCCCTATGCACTACGAAGGTACAGCCTTCATCGCAGACTTTAATGTGGGTGTGGTATGCAGTGATAAACGGGAGTTTGAAATAACCCGCTTTGTGTCTCGAGCAGAAACCGCGTTAAAACAAGCCAAAGAAAATAAGTACGAAAACTACTTCGCACTGACCAAAACAGATAAGGCAGATACGGGTAGAAGCTTAGCACTGAAAGCCGACTTAAAGCGCGCCTTAGCCCAAAATGAACTTGAACTTTATTATCAACCTAAAGTGAATTTAGCTACGCTTGAGGTGATAGGGGCAGAGTGCTTACTGAGATGGAACCACCCCCTTGATGGTGTACTATTTCCCGGCCCGCTTATCGAAGCGGCAGAGTCGTATAACATGATGAACGAGCTGGGCTACTGGACTCTTGAACAGGCTTTCAGAGCGCTAGTAGAGCTTAACGCTTTGAAAATGCCTATTGTCTTATCCGTTAACATCTCGCCTACCCAGCTTTACGACAATCAGTTAGTGCCCACGCTTACCATGCTAAGCGAAACTTACGCCATGCCCTTAACGCTCATAGAGTTAGAGTTGACCGAAGACGTGGCGTTATCAAATTCACTTATGGTGAAAAAGCAGCTAGACGAGTTACGTAGCTTTGGCGTGTCGGTCTCCGTCGATGACTTTGGAAAAGGCTATTCTAATCTTGCCTATATTCGCGATTTAGATTTAGATGCCCTTAAAGTAGATAAGTCGTTCGTAATGGAGTTAGAAGGCCACCCTGTTAACCGCGCTATTATCGAAGCCGCAAAAGTGATAGGTCATGCTAAAGGCTGTAGCGTGGTTGCCGAAGGGATTGAAACCATAGAGCAACTTCATATATTAAGAGAGGTTGGTGTTGCTCAGGGGCAGGGGTATCTGTTCTCTCGCGCTATTCCTTTTAAAAGCTTTGTTGCCCTTGCTCAGCAAGAAATTATTGTGGGTAACTCTCCTGCGCGAGGAAAAGCCTAGTCTCTTCTCTGCCCCCGTTGAGTTACCTGTTTGCTCCGTGCGTTTTCTAGCCCTTTCTCTACTATTTATCTGCAAAGAAGATACTGCAGCGCCTTAATTAATCACGTTAAAGCGTTGTATATTGCTTACAGGCGGTTGTAATAAATCCCTGAGAACGCGTGATTTTAGCCCTGTGCCTCGTTAAACTGTGTTTATTCTAGATTAGACTGGTTATATGCAGAACTTCATGCAAGAACTTATCGAAAGTGGCGAATTTTTAACACTATCTCGCCGGGAACCCGCACTATTTGAACAACCTCTACAATTTGATCTGTCAAACGGCATAGGTGTGCAAATTTCAGGGCCTGGAATTATCAGTTTCTCTGCGCAAACGAACAGTGAGCACGCCAAGCGTATCGTTTTATCGTGTGGCGTTCACGGTAACGAAACGGCGCCTATTGAAATATGTGATGACCTAGTAAAACGTATTTTAACTGGCACACTAGTACTGTCTCACGACGTGCTTTTTTTATTCGGGAATCTACCCGCCATGGATATTGCGGAGCGATTTGTTGAAGAAAATATGAATCGCTTGTTCAGCGGGGCTCACTCAAAAGGTGAAGGCTTAGTTAACCAAGAACGTGTTCGTGCTAAGCAGTTAGAAGAGGCCGTTGGGTCTTTTTTTGAAGCGGCTGACGGAGAGCGTTACCACTACGACTTACATACCGCTATCCGTGCATCAAAGAATGAAAAGTTTGCGGTATACCCGTATTTACACGACAGAGTTCACAGCGAAGGTCAGCTTGCGTTTTTGTCGGCTTGTGGGGTAAAAACAATTTTGCTTTCTGAAAGTCCAACCACCACTTTTAGCTATTTCTCGTCGCACCTGTTCAATGCTCATGCGTTCACCGTCGAGTTAGGAAAAGTGCGCCCCTTTGGACAAAACGATATGCGCCGCTTTGAAGATGCCAAACAGGCCATTACGCAACTGATCACGCAAGAAAACTATGCCCCTTCGGTAGACATTCGCGAACTTGATATTTACCGGGTTAATCAGGTCATTAACCGCAATGAAGAAGCCTTTAAACTGCACTTTGATGACGATACACCTAACTTTACTGATTATCCAAAAGGCACGGTATTGGCATCAGAGCCAGGTACAGACTACGTAGCCGAGCAAGACGGTGAAGCGATTGTATTCCCCAATGCAAAGGTTGCTATTGGGCAGCGCGCACTACTCACGGTAGTGCCTACTACTCTGGAAAAGCTAGATGTTTAGTCTTGATAGCCGTTTACACAATGATACATTTTTTGTCTGCGATCTTTCTCTATGTCGTGTACTGTTAATGAACGACAGACAATTTCCGTGGTTAATATTAGTGCCAATGAAAAACGATATTGCGGAAATTATCGACTTAACTGAAAAAGAGCAAATTACCTTACTTAAAGAGTCTGCGCTTGCATCGAAAGCAATGATGAATTTGTTCTCACCGCTTAAGCTAAACGTGGCCGCATTAGGCAATGTGGTGCGTCAGTTACATGTTCACCACGTTGCTAGGTTTGATACCGATTGCGCGTGGCCTAAGCCGGTATGGGGTAACCAGCCGACGGTGGCTTACGAGACAAGTGACGCCCAAGCTCGCGTAGCGTCTATTAGAGAATGGTTTGAACAAAACGCGTAAAGCGTATTGTAATGGCTTGAATTTGTGAAAAAACGGGTTTTATTAAAAGGAGTTACCTATGATTGTTTCAACAACCCCCACGCTAGAAGGGCATAAAATCGATGCATACTACGGCATTGTTGTCGGTGAAGCGGTAATGGGCGCAAACGTATTTAAAGACTTATTTGCCTCTATTCGGGATATTGTGGGTGGTCGCTCTGGCTCTTACGAAGAAGAGCTAACCACAGCGCGTAAGCTTGCTTTTACTGAGTTAGAACATGAAGCAAGAAGCATGGGAGCAAACGCTGTTGTAGGTATCGATTTGGATTATCAAGTCATTGGTGATAAAGGCAGTATGCTGATGGTAAGTATTAGCGGCACAGCGGTTAAAACAAGCCCGCTGTAGTTTAAACCGCTACCATACGAGACAAGATAAAAAGCGCGTACCTAGAAACGTGCGCTTGCGCTGACTAGCTCTAAAATAACAAGGTGGCCGATAGGCCACCTTTTTTATGCCCGCTAAATAACGCTCGGTTAGCTTTGCTTCACCTCGCTTTCAGTAAGGTCAGACGCTTCAATAGCAATGTTATCGATAATGACTGCGCACGCTGCGTCGCCAGTGATATTAAGCGCAGTACGAATCATGTCGAAAATACGGTCGAGAGCGAATAAAAGTGGTAAGCCTTCAATAGGAATGCCGGCGGCTAGGAGTACCGCAACCACAAGAAAAGACGGGCCTGGTACGCCAGCTTGTCCCACGGCGCCTAAGGTTGAAGTAAGGATAATGGCAACGTAAGCCCCCATGGATAAGTCGATATTAAAAAGCTGAGCGAAAAACACGGCAACTAAGCCATAGTAAATAGCATTACCGCTCATGTTTATCGTGGCCCCTAAAGGTAATACAAACGACGCAGTTGCATTTCTTACGCCCAGTTCGTTTTCTACCGTATTCATAGTGACGGGCAGGGTGGCCATAGATGACGCGGTAGAAAGCGCCACCGCTTGAGGCTTTTTCATTGCCACTAAGAACGACTTGGCAGAAGTTTTGGTAAATAGCTGTACTAACAGTGGGTAAACCACAAAACCAAAAACGAGAATAGCGGCGATAAAGACTAAGAAAAGTTTGAAGACAACCATAAGTGCGCTAAAGCCAAAGGTGCCGACCGCTTCGGCCATTAGACCAAATACACCGATAGGGGCGATTTTCATAACGCAGTTAATCATCCATACCATCGCATCTACAATGGTATTTACGCCCTGAAGAATAGGCTCGCGGTTCTTTTTAGGCTGCTTAGAAAGGGCAAGGCCAAAGAACAGGCAAAACACTAGAATTTGAAGAATATTCGCATTGGTTAGAGAAGCAAAGACGTTAGTAGGTATCATGCCCGTCACCGTCGCCCAAAACGATGGCAGCTCGCCTTTCGACGCGTACTCGCCAGAAAACATTCCCTCTACAGATGAAACATCGATACCCACACCAGGCTTGAAAATTTCACCCATAATCAGCGCAAGCGCCACGGCTAGCGCGGATGTCAACGCGAAATAGGCGAGGGTTGAAAAGCCCACTTTACCTGCGTTGGTACTGTTACCTAAACCCGCAGCGCCCGAAATAAGCGCAACCGCAACCAGTGGGATAACCAACATCTTAATGAGGTTAATAAAAATTGCGCCTAAGGGGGCAAACATAGCGGCGCTGTGACCCATAAAAGCACCTACGGCGGTGCCGATGATCATGGCAATAACAACTTGTACGCCGATATTAGCCAGTAAAGATTTACTTTGAGACACGTCTAGAACCTCTTAGAGTGTGATTAGATAAAAAGTGATAGTGGTGTTGTTGTGAATATCGCCTTTGGCGAACAAGCCTTTCATGGTCCAGAACTCCAACCATTCACAGTACCCTGTGAGTACAAGTGAATAGTTGAGTAAGGAGGGGGGTTACTTTTTAGCCTTGTCGCTGTGGCTGTTTAGGCTATTTAGCGCATCGTCACTGATAGTGCTTGTGCCATTATTACGCTCAGACGTTGGCGAGTTAGCCGTGGGGTTATCACCGGGTTGGGTGTCGGATAACGTATCAGCAGACGACGGGGGGTTATCGCTGTGCGACTCTTCAACATCATCAAACGGTTTCGAGGGCGTTGGAAATTTAAACTTCGCACTGTATTTCAGCAGCGTGATATTGCCAATTACCACACCTAACACTAATACAATGATTATAACTACCCAAGTTGTACTCATACAGTTTCCGTTGGCGAAACGCCGTTGTTTAAAACATACCGACTATACACTGTGGGCAGCTGCGACAAAATACACGATTTACCTTCTATGTCGCTTTGCTCAATAGCAGCGGTTAAACCTTGTAAATTTCTTGCTTTTTCAAACGTCTCGGCGGTCTCTTTAAAGCTTAAGTGCCAAGGTTCTGCTGCCACGCCACCACGGCTTACTGAAAACGGCCGATAAAAACCAAAACGCGACATATTTTCACCAAGCCAGCAGGCTAGCGCGTAACAAGGGCCGCCAGCCTCGTATTCAGTTTCTACAAGATTGAATTGACCACCCCAATGCTTAACAGATGCCCTGTCATACACGTCAATGTCGGTACCCCAGTGATGACGACTCCCACCGGGTAAGGCAGACCATGTAAGAATAGCGTGGAGCTTTTCGTCATCACGTAAACTATCAAACGACAAGAGACTACCGTTAACATCAAGCAGTTGAGCCTTTCCTGTCCACTTGCGGTTGAAAATAGCGGTCTGCCGGTCAAAGTCGCGATAGCTGCTGACAAGCTGCAGGTCTATCCCGTCTTTGTGTGCGGCATCTTGCATAGCCAGAAAAGGGGAAATCACATCGATGTGAAGCCTGTGGCCGTTACCTGCATCAACTAAATCTTCATTAAGCTGGCCCAGCCACGCTTTTTCTGTAACGGTAGTCATGGTCAACAGCCTACGCTAGTTGGCTAGCAAGCGCTCAAGGATACCGAAATACATATCCGCAAGCTGTTCTAAGTCGGCCATTTTTACGCACTCGTCAATTTTGTGAATAGTGGCATTTACTGGCCCTAGCTCTATGACCTGTGCACCCGTTGGTGCAATGAACCGACCGTCTGATGTACCGCCTGCGGTAGATAGCACAGTCGGCGTACCTTTAACGGCCTCTATCGCACCTTGTGTGGCGTCTAACAGCGCACCGGTGTCGGTTAAAAATGGCTGGCCGTTAAACGTCCACTTAATGTCATAATCTAATTCATGGGCATCAAGAATAGTGGTTACCCGCTCAATCAATATCTGATCGGTTACCTCTGTTGAAAAACGGAAGTTAAAGCAAACGTGCAGTTCGCCTGGGATCACGTTACCCGCGCCAGTACCCGCATGAATATTTGAGATCTGAAAGCTCGTGGGCGGGAAGAAATCGTTACCGTTATCCCAATGGGATTTGGCCAGCTCATCTAAGGCGGCCATAGCGCTATGAACGGGGTTCTTCGCCAAATGCGGGTAAGCAACGTGACCCTGCACACCTTTAACCACCAGGTCACCGGTTAACGAGCCTCGACGGCCATTTTTCACGATGTCGCCCACTTCATCGGTAGACGAGGGCTCGCCAACAATACACCAATCAATTTTTTCATTGCGTGCTTCAAGGGTATCAATAACGCGGGTTGTGCCATTAATAAAGGGGCCTTCCTCGTCACTGGTAATAAGATAAGCAATGCTACCTTTGTGCTGCGGATACTGATTAACGAATTCACGAGTGGCAACAAGCATAGCAGCAAGACTGCCTTTCATATCTGCTGCCCCACGACCATGTAAGTAACCGTTCACTTCAGTGGCAGTAAATGGCGGGGTTTTCCACGCGTCTTCTGGGCCACTTGGCACTACATCGGTGTGCCCTGCAAAACAAAACACCGGGCCCTCTTTGCCTCGGCGAGACCACAAGTTAGTGGTATCTTCAAACACCATGGTTTCATTGTCGAAGCCAAGTGCCCCTAAAAATTCACACATGGCTTCTTGGCAGCCGGCATCTTCAGGCGTAACGGAGCGGCGGTTAATTAATTGCTTTGCAATGTCAATAACAGAGTCGTTTAACAAAATATTTCCTCATACTGTGCCGGTTTGAAACCAATGTGGAAGGTATTGTTGTGAAAAAGAATAGGGCGCTTAACCATGGCTGGGTGAAGTTCAAGCAAAGCAAGGGCTTTATCTTTATTCAATGTTGCCTTTTCTTGTTCTTCTAACTGGCGAAACGTCGTTCCGCGTTTGTTTAGCATGGTTTCCCAACCTAGCTCAGCTTCTGCACGTGAAAGAAAGTTGTTATCTATGCCGTCTTTACGATAGTCGTGAAATGAAAACGGAATATCGTTCTCGGTTAACCATTTTTTCGCTTTTTTAATGGTGTCACAGTTTGGGATCCCGTAAAGGATTGTGCTCATGTGAATGCTTCCGTATTACTTGTTGTATCTAAAAGGTGAGACCGCGCTTCGCGATCTACGCAATGACGCAACCCCATAGCGCTTTAATCATGCTTTAGAAGCAATGCGCCACTAGGGTTAGTTAAACTTTGTCGTACATCATACAAGCTGTTGATACGATGATAAACTGACTTGCGATGTGTTTTTAAAGGTAAAGGGTAAAAAGGGAGTCGGTAGCCGCGTCTACGAACTTCTGACGGGTAGGCACTATGCCAATGAGGGCGTTAGCATTAAGCAAAGTGAGCGCGCAAACATTGCTGACACCCTGCTGCTTAAGCCAGGCCGAATTCACAGTAAACAGTGTTTGACTGACGTTAAAAGTGTCGCCGCGCTTAAGGGCGCAATTAAACTGTGCGCCATGAAGGTGACATGTGTCACCACCGTATTTTATTCGGCATTTTAATCCCACTTTTGACTGTATATCAATAGCATAGTCCAGTGGCGAAACATTGAGTACTTTACCAACAAAAGGCGCAACTATGGTGTTGGAGGTAGAAGTTACCGCAGCACCTGGCCCCATGTAACCGTTTTTAAAAAACGGGTCGTCCGTTTGGGCAAGTGGAACGACTTGCCCGGAAAACGGGGTCAGTGTTTCAAACTGTTTCGAGAATGTATCGGGGGCATATTGTAAGTGTTTGGCGTTCACGGGGTTAGTTGTCCACATTCACCGAATAACCCGCTTTTTTCAAAGCGTTGATTGCGTCTTTCAATTTGTTGTCTTTTACTAAGAAAAAGTCAGTATCGAATGTGGACACAACGAAGATAGCAACCTTCACAGAGGCAAGTACATCACCAATTTGTGCCATAATTCCAACCATTGACAGATGTAACGGCCCCAATAGTTCAAGGGCTCGCCAACCTTCATCACTATCAAGGGAATCTACCTTGATTGAGTCAGGAACGACAATAGACAATTCATCTTCTGTTTTACCTAGGAAAAAAACGCGGGCTGTTTAGAACTGAGGCCGGGATATCGCTTTGCGGATCTAAGCTGTGAATAGTGAATAAAGATTCTCTGACTAAAAGTGTTTGTTTGGGCATGAGAAACCGAAAAAAAGAATACGTCGAAGATATTCACATTAAACCATTAACTGTGAGCAAGTGCCACGTGTTATCCACTTAATCTGTGGATAAGTTTGTTGAGTAGTTTGGGGTCTTATTCTAAGTGTTTGATAATAAGCAATAATATAAACTGTACAAACAATGGTCAGTGGATAACATTATCAAAAATGCAAGCATTTTCCACAGGCTGTGTCTACCATTAAAATAAAAAATGTTTGGTCTTTTTGCAATTTCTTCCCTTGACAACCGTCTCTTTTATAGGGAATTGATGCCCAAAAAAATAGCAAACAACCTGCGATCATTTTAGAAAAATGAGCTAAGTTTTATTAGTGCCTAAGCATAATTATGACGCAAGTTTTGAAGTAACAGCCACTGCAAGCTATTTTTAAAACGGGCAACGTTAACATCACTAGCGCAATAATAAACGCCTAAAAAAGCGAGTTGCGCCTATAAGTATAACGACAAGAGGATAAGACGATGTCAGATGCGTCATGGTGTGATATTGCAACAGAAAATGCCGACGAGCTTGTGAGCTTCTACGAGGCTGTTATGGGCTGGAAGAAGGAAGCAATCGACATGGGCGGATACAGTGACTTCGTCATGATGAAAAGCGACGGTACGCCAGTAGGCGGCATTTGTCATAAGCGCGGAGTGAATGAAAATTACCCAAGCGGGTGGATTAACTACTTTACTGTTGAAAGCTTAGATAATGCCCTACGTGCGGCTGTTGATAAAGGGGGCAAACAGGTGGGTGAAGTCCGACACCATGGAAACGACAGCTTCTGCGTAATCATTGATCCAAGCGGAGCGGCGTGTGCACTATATGAAAAAGGGCAGGGTTGAAACCAAAGCTTAGTCATTGCATTTACAAGGGCTTTTTTGAAGTAAAGGCAGTGCATCTTTGCGATGTACTGCCTTTATTTTTATCTTAGGTTTAACGAGAAAGCGGCCTTAATGCTGCTAAGCTTAGCTAGGCTAGCATTTTGCTTCTCTCGTTAATGCATCTCTCGTAAATGCATCGTGACGACAAATTCACCATTTGCTTAAGAGCTATTTGTTTAAAACTCCGCGATTTACTTGGTCGCGTTCAATAGACTCAAACAGTGCCTTAAAGTTACCTTCGCCGAAGCCATCATCTTGCTTACGTTGAATAAATTCAAAGAAAACAGGGCCGAAAACCGTTTCAGAGAAAATTTGAAGCAGCAATCGAGGCTCGCCATTTTCCGTTGTGCCGTCTAATAAAATGCCGCGCTTTTGTAATTCATCTACATTTTCGCCATGCCCTGGAAGGCGGTCTTCAAGCATTTCATAATACGTATTTGGTGGCGGTGTCATAAACTTCATGCCTTTTGCCTTAAGCTTATCTAAACACGCAATTAAATCATCACAAGCAAACGCGATATGCTGAATGCCTTCACCGTTATACTTCATTAAAAACTCTTCAATTTGGCCACCACCGCCCACGGCTTCTTCGTTTAGCGGAATACGGATTTTGCCATCAGGTGCGGTCATTGCTTTTGAAAGCAGCCCAGTATATTCACCTTTAATATCGAAATAGCGAATTTCTCTGAAGTTAAATAGCTTTTCATAGAAGCCAGCCCAGAAATCCATGCGCCCTCGATACACATTGTGGGTAAGGTGATCCAGGGTATGGAAGCCACAGCCTTCGGGGTGGCGGTCAACGCCTTCAATCCAGTTGAAGTCAATATCGTATATGGTGTTTTCACCTTGATACCTGTCGATAAGGTAAAGCATGGCACCACCAATACCTTTAATGGCAGGCAGTTTAAGTTCCATTGGCCCTGTGTAGGTGTCCATTGGCTGTGCACCACGGGCCAGCACTTCTTTGTAGGCATGCTGTGAATCTTTTACGCGAAAAGCCATCCCGCATGCTGATGGGCCGTGCTCTTCTGCGTAGTATGCGGCATGGCAGTTCTTTTCATAATTGCTCAATAAGTTGATATCGCCTTGACGCCACAACTCTACGTCTTTCGATTTGTGGCGAGCAACAAGGGTAAAGCCCATCGCTTCAAAGATAGGCTCTAACATGCCCTTTTCAGGCGCTGTGAATTCTAAAAACTCAAACCCATCTAACCCAATTGGGTTTTCAAATAAATCAGCCATAGCAATACATCCTCAACGTAAATCATATTTTATAATTGTTAGCTGATTGTAAGGTTGTAGTGAAAATGCAAGCAATAGAGGTAGGCGCAACACATTTTTAGGATGGAAAGAACAGCTGTAACGTTTTGTTTTCATCGGTACGTCAAACATACGGTTAGGGGAGGCATATTTTCCCTAACCATATGATTTTAGTAATCAATAATAGATTTTGCGTATTGTGTCAGGTGTTCACAAATCCGTACAGGTATCGTGGAGTACTACTTTTCACTATCGTAGTGTTTTTGTAGGCCCTTCCAGCAAGAAAGATAATCCTTCTGGCGAAGGTCGCTATGCATAGCAAACGCCGTTGGCGCAATGGGATAACGAGATTCAAACATGAACGCTAGGGTGTTTTCATAGCGCTGGGGAGTAAGTTCAGCATTCGATGCCTTGTCGAACACTTCAGCTTCAGGGCCATGGGGCGTCATACAATTATGCAAGCTCATCCCGCCCGGCACAAAACCATGCTCTTTTGCCTCGTACATGCCCTCTATTAGCCCCATAAACTCACTCATCACATTTCTGTGATAATAGGGTGGACGGAAGGTGTTCTCGGCCACCATCCACCTCGGTGGGAAGATAACAAAGTCAACGTTAGCTGTGCCTTCAAGATCTGATGGGGAAGTCAGCACAGTAAAAATAGAGGGGTCGGGGTGATCAAAACTTACTGTGTTTATTACGTTAAAGCGCGATAGGTTGTATTTGTAAGGTGCAGAGTTACCTACCCAAGCCACTACGTCAAACGGAGAATGATCAAGGGGGGCCTCAAATAGGTTGCCGCAAAACTTGTTTACCATGGTGTGTGGCGTGTCATTATCCTCGAACCACGCCGTGGGATAGCAAAAGTCCCGCTGATTAGCGTAGCCGTTAGCACCAACAGGGCCGCGTTCTGGTAAAACAAACGGATGCCCGTAATTTTCACAAATGTAACCCCGTATGGGACCGCCTAATGGTTCGACAGCAAAGCGTACACCGCGAGGGATCACCACTATTTCACCTACCGAGACATGAAGCTTTCCAAACTCAGTGGTAATCAGCATGTCACCTAATTGGGGGACGATAAGCATCTCACCGTCAGATGAATAGAACACACGATTTTGCATATCCATATTGGCGCTGTAACAGTGTATTCCCATACCCGTTTGTGTTTTAGCGTCGCCGTTAGTGGCGATAGTGACAAGCGAATCAATAAAGTCACACTCGCTGTCAGGCAATGGAATGGGGTCCCATCTCATCACATTGGGTGGGCAGGGGATAGCCGTTTCAGGTGCCGTGCGCACAAGGCCATTATCTATTTTTTTAAAGTCGCCCATGGCAATAGAAGGGCGTAGTCGGTACGTCCAGCTTCGACGGTTGTCTGCACGTGGTGCAGTAAATGCGGTACTGCTAAATTGCTCAGCATAAAGCTTATAATTAACTTTCTGTGGGCTAAATTGCCCTTTAGGAAGAGCGCCGGGCAGGGCTTCAGTTTCGTGCTCGTTATTAAAGCCAGTTAAATAAGATAAATTATCCATACAGGTTTCCGTTATTGGCGCTACTTTAGCTGCGCTTAGCAATAGATTAGTTACAAATGAAACTATATGCTTTAGGCTAGAGGTAAAATAATTGTAAATCAATGGTAGGTGGTTTGTGTGTATTTGGTGCGCGGGCGCTTTTGGTAAGCTAGGTTTACAGTCGTGCCAACTGATAAGCCAATACTGATATAAGCCAAGCTTTTAATGGAGTTAGGAGTATTGTGCCAAGCTATTACACTTCATGTAAGGTTTACGTCAACTCGCCTTTAAGGTTTACGTCAACTCGCCTTTTTAAGTCATCATCTCTAAATAAAAAAAGAGAAAGAGAGAGGGAAACATAGTGCAATTAAATGACATGCTTGCCTATAAGGTGGCAATGCTGGCTAGCGACTTAAGTGACTCTCTTGCTAGGGAATATGCCACTTACCAGCTTACAATGCCCGAGTGGCGAATTGTAGCAACACTTGGCGCGTGCCAAAAAGACGCACAGCAGCCTTATATGACCGCAAAAGCCATCGCCGCAGCGACCCGCCTAGACAAGGTGCAAGTTTCTCGCGCGTTAGACCGCTTAGTGAACAAGGGCGCGGTGTTAAAACGTATGTGTAAGGAAGATAAAAGGGCAAGCCTCATTGCATTATCAAGCGAAGGTGTGGCGATGTATGAGCAAATCACACCGCGGGTGGTCGCGTGGCAAAATAGGCAATTAAAGAATATCACTGATGATGAGTATCGCGTATTTCTAAAAGTGATAGATGCACTCAGCCCTTAGTTTTCCCCGCTTACGCGTTTAAAGGTGTGGTCTGAGCAGAAGACGCGTAAAGGCCAAGAAGGTTACTTTTGCGTGGTTAACTGTTAAATTTCTCCGAATTAGTCAAATTAAGGGGTTATATGCATAAACGCTGGCCCTTTAAAATAGCAAGGAATGTAAGTGGCCCCGTTAGACGTATACGCAGGTAAAAAAGCCCGAGAAACTATAATGAAAAATGGGTTTAGCCCAGACCTGTTCAGTTATTTTTTAGGCGCATCGGGTGGCCCTAAATGGTTTACTTTGGCAGGGCTAGATCGGGTACTTTTTCCCGAGTGGTTCGCTAATGTAAATCATCAAGTACATGTTATTGGTTCCTCCGCGGGTGCTTTTCGTGCAATTTGTGCAGTGCAAAATGACCCCTTTGCCGCAATAAACCGGCTAGCATCATCGTACTCAACCACAACTTATAGCAGTAACAAACCTACCCCAAGGGAAATTACCGCGAAAGCCGAAGACCTGTTGAAGGAAATGGTGAATGACACCGGCAAACAAGAAGTCTTGTCTAATTCCCGTTTTAAGGCGCACCTTATTGTAGCCAAATGTTTAGGCGCAACCCGCTTTGAAAGTAAATTTAGGCAGCTTTCTGGCCTTGCTATGAGCGCGGCGGCCAATACAGTAAATCGAAAAAACCTTTCTCGGTTATACACCCGCTATATTTTTTCTTCGCCAAATACGAATTTTGAAATTAACGACCCCTATCAGCTCCCAACGCAATATCACGATTTAACCCAAGGCAATATTCACAGTGCGCTATTAGCGTCTGGCTCTATTCCTATTGTTATAGAAGGTGTGCAGAACATAGAAGGGGCGCCAGCTGGCATGTATCGCGACGGTGGAATTATTGACTACCACTTCGATTTATCCTTTGGCCCTGACAAGGGGTTAGTGTTATACCCTCACTTTTACGATAAGCCTATTCCTGGTTGGTTTGATAAAGGGCTAAAAAACAGAGTACCGCATCGCTCAAGCTACGATAAAGTGGTGATGTTAGTGCCCTCGGCGTCATTTGTGGCGAACCTGCCTTACAGTAAAATACCAGACCGTAAAGACTTTGAAGTGCTTGATGCGGAAACCCGCATTAAATACTGGCAAACGGTGTTAAAAGAAACTGATAGGTTAGGGGAGTATTTTATGCGTGCGGTGAACGACGGTACACTAGTCGACGCCATTAAGCCGCTACCCTTTAACATGGTGTAAGTAAGCGTCTTTAAAAGACAAAAAGCAATCGAATTGCTGCGAAATTAGTCACTTGAACGGGCTTTTGTTAAGTTTTTCTTGCAGGCAGCGCCGGTGCTGAGTATTATACGCGCCGTTGTCTGGCATTCGCCCACCTATCTGGTGCAACACAGTTTTTATGCGTCTATAGCTCAGTTGGTTAGAGCGCTACCTTGACATGGTAGAGGTCCCCTGTTCGAATCAGGGTAGACGCACCATCTATTTATTCCTGCATATCAATCGTTTACTATTACCCAATTTCACTCTTAAAGCCGAGTTTAATGCTTTTTTAGTGGAACATTTGAGTGTATTTTAATCGAATCTGCATTTTTCAGTATTATCCTTGAAAATCCTTTATATTCCAGCTTTGCAAAGACAATATTTTTGAAGCAAATTTCGAGCGTCCATACTATCTAATTTTCTTTTTCGAAACTAGTGGAGCAATGTTCCTCCTTTATCATTTGTGTCAATTGTAGAATGCAGTTGCTAGCCTCTATCTCTCCAAATTGATATTGTAATCTAAACGCTTTTACTCATTACGCATTTATTAAAGGAAGAATTATGTCGCTAAAAGTTGTCAGTGAACAAATATCTATCTTTTTATCTTCTAGTGAACCTGGAGTGATGGCCATTAAAGGGGAATGGGGAGTTGGAAAAACCTTTAGTTGGCAAAAGTTCCTATTGGAGGCGAAATCTAGAGATGAAATTAAGCTCGAGCGTTACTCTTATGTGTCCCTCTTTGGGATAAACTCTCTTGATGCTTTTAAGTATTCCATTTTTGAAAATACAATTAAGAAAGACATTATAGGTTCGGAAGCGACTATTGAAACGCTGAAGAGTAATACCAATAGCCTGATCGAACGATTTGGAAGGCACTCAGTAAAGCTTTTTAAAGGAACTCCAATAATTAAATCCTTCAGTCCTGCATTAGAGGCAATATCTTTTTTGTCGCTTAACAACTGTCTAATATGCATAGACGATTTGGAAAGAAGAGGAGATCGGCTTGAGGTTAAGGACATTTTAGGTTTGCTGTCTTTATTAAAGGAGCAAAGGAAATGCAAGATAGTTTTGCTCTTGAACGATGGAGAAGAAGGGCTAGAAGACTATGACAAATATCGCGAGAAGGTTATAGATATTGAGCTCAAGTTTGCCCCGAGCGCGCTTGAATGTGCGGAAATCGCGTTTTCAAATCAAACCCCGAAATATTCTAAGTTGAGAGAATTAACAGCTAGCCTGGAGATTCGAAACATTCGTGTGCTCAAAAAAATTGAACGACTAATTAAGTTATCTGAGCCGTTGACGAAGAACTTTGAAAAAGAACTTGAAGACTCAGTAATGCATTCGCTCGTTCTCTTCACGTGGAGCCATTTCAGTTCAATGTCAAATGAAGACATTCCGACTTTAGATTTCATAAGTGAAAAAGGTTATATGCATCTTCGTTCTGACGAGGGAGAAATTAGCGAAAAAAACAAAAAATGGCAAACAACGCTCAGCGCATATGGTCATGTTATGGCTGATGAACTTGATTTAGTATTAGTCGACGCTGTGAAAACAGGTTATTTTAACGAAGCGAGATTTTATGAAATAGCAAAGCTTAAAAATCAAGAGATTATTGCTTCGAAGTCGGAGGAATCCTTTTCAAAAGCTTGGCGACTCTATCATGATTCATTTTTGGATAATGCTGATGAAGTCATCAAGAGTCTTTATGAAAGTTTTAAAGAGAATTGTAAATTCATTACGCCTATTAATCTAGATGGAACTGTTTCTTTACTCCGCGAATTAGGAGAAGAAGAAAAGGCTAGTGAGATTATTGATATTTACATTCAAAATAGAAAAGATGATGTGGAGCTTTTCAATACTCAAGGAGATAGAGCGCTAGGTACGCTGAAAGACGAAGAGATACTAAAAAAGTTCAAGGAAACGTATAGTCAATCAGTTATCAAAGAAACTCCTAAAGAGGTCCTGTCTCGGATATCAGGCCAACAAGGCTGGAATGATAGTGACGAATTAATTTTGGCCAACACAACTGTTGAAGAGTATTACAACTTGTTTAAGTCTGAGGTAGGTAGCCATCTCGCCTCGTATGTAACGAGATGCTTGAAATTTGGTCAATATTCAAATGCGAATGACCAGCAAAAAGAAATTACGAGGAGAGCAACAGAGGCACTTCAGCGAATTGCCTCTGAAAGTAAGATCAACCTGAGGAGAGTCAGTAAATTCGGTGTAGAAGTAGCTTAAATTCGGCGCCTTGATTACCTCTCACACTAGGACTTCACGTGCTGTACTTGCTTTTTACTATGTTTATCGTTTGTAATCGAACAATGACGCGATTTTCTTCGCATCGGGATGTGTCTAGCGCTTAGTCTAATTAAGTGATTGGTGACCCATTGCTGCACCAGCCAGTCGCATTTCCATGCCTCGATCAATTTTGTACGACCCAAACTCGTGCCTTAGGTCGTGTACGGTTACGTCTTGCATACCAAGCTCTTTAAATATGTGCTTCACAACTATATATGCAGTTGAACCAGCATATTTTCCCGTCCACGGCCACACGGTTTTAAGATTGCTTTTCTGGGAATATATTACTAATCGCAAAATGGCTAGCTGGTGGGCCAGTAGCAGTAGCTATATCTATAATGAAGAGAAACGACTTAATGGCCTTCGGGCGCAACGAATCAATTTTTTAGTGAAGAATGCATCTGACATTCCTAGGGCTGGTAAGGTTTTATTGGATAGATTATGGCTGCATGGCCACGGCGATATCGTCGTCAGTAAGTCAGGACAGCTTTTAGAGAAGACAACCTTCGATGGTAGTGTATGGCAACCATGTCGGTTTGATTTTGCTGCAGGTGCTGCTTGTTCCTCTACCCTGACGCTGCAACGTGGTAAGCCTGAAGTTGTTCTGGGAGCCATTGATGATACTTAGGAAGCTATTCAACCTCTATCCACCAGCGAAGAAAAGAAATTAATCTTTATCAAAGCTGATGCGAAGGAAAGGAAAAAGGCCCACGCGTCAATCATAAGGGAGGAATTCATTCAAAGACAGGGGGCAAGACTTTGTAAAAAAGCTGAGGGAAATGATAGTCAAAGCAGCTGATGAGCTGCTCGAGAGAGCGATAACCAATGCGGTACTAACTAGTGACTTTCTACTCCATCTGGACGATTCAAGTGTCGGTTGGCGAAGTGCTGGCAGCGCTTAGAAATATGCCAGATGTGTTCGATAAAGGTAGCTTATTGGTTAGCGTGTCTGCCGGAAAAGAACGCGTGATACAGGAAATATCAGCACTGACATTTTATCTTGCTAGTTACTTCCAGTTTTAATCTTGGTGTGGCATGACGTGGTCAACCAAAATTGACCAACCCAGTTAAGCTACTTTTTTCAAT
>NZ_CACSIG010000021.1:0-535 GCF_902705815.1 Alteromonas infernus | reverse complement strand
GTCTACGCCGGCATGGGCTATTTGTTCAAGCGCAACGCTTGGGCCTGTTGCCTCTGCTCCTAATAGCATTGTGGGCTGCTGGGCCAATACCCCCTCGGTGCTTAGCTGACGAAAGTACCCAAGCTTAGTCAAACTTGCTGCTTCTTGTGGAAACATACTGGTACTATCGGTCGCGATTACCCAGTCGCCTCGCCCTAACGCGAACACAATTTCGGTGATACTGCCGCCAGCAGTGATTATTCGAGGCGGCGCAGTTTGCGTTTCATTTAAAGGGGCGCTAAACGCCCTACAGCAAACAAACACCACCCTACCATCACCGTAGAAATCGCTTTTGCGGCTATTGAAGAAAATGAGAGTGTGTGTTGCGGCATCATTTACTCTCCGGTCACAGGGTCAACGCGGAAGCTATAGGCACCTGATGTACCCTCTTCATCGTAATAGCTGGTAATTTGAAACTTATACGTGGTGTCGCCAGCCTAGAACTTAAACTAAACCCCGAAACTGTAGAGTAAACGTAAGTGGCTGGTGCTGTCGT
>NZ_CACSIG010000020.1:0-125750 GCF_902705815.1 Alteromonas infernus | reverse complement strand
CTCGCTTCGCTCGGATTTTAGCCCACGTGCTAGCGCCCCAAAGCTTAACGTTAGGCGGCATTTACTTACAGCATTAAAAAGTAGGTTCGGACGTGACATTCCACCATTGAGGCTGTTTCGCTAGGTTGTCTTTGCGGCTTACTTTTTCGGTAGTTTCAACGGCTTTAGCAACGCGCTTTTAATCAACATCACAACGCTAACATTCTGCATCACCAGCTTTCTAAACTCGCTCTTTTATCCAGCAATGTCCTTAACATCTGGCATTTCGCACAGGGTTGTTTTATCTTAATTTCAACAATTTAAATAAGTGGCCTTATCGGCTAGTTGTGGCAGCAAAGCTGCGTACTTTCAGTTGTACGCCTAACAAAACGCTGTTGGCACTCCCTTCGGTCGCTGGGACGCAAACACGGGGCCGCTTCGCGATTATAGCCCCGTGCCTGCGCCCCAAAGCTTAGCGTTATGCACAAGGAGGTTTTTTTGCAGTTCAGTGACATATCAAATTGGCTAAAACTCAATACAAAACATGCTTTTATCCTATTAGTAGTGTCTTCGATATTCCTCTTCGGTAGCAATGAATTATTAAACGATTTAGGTCTACAAGAAGCAAGAGAGACACTGAAGACTTGGGTGGGAGTTATTTGGCTAATATCTATTGCAATAATTGTTGCCGATATCGTGGCACCCGCAAGTAAGTGGGTTATTAAAAAGCTCAAATGGCGTATTAACCTAAAAAAATATCAGAAGCGTCTGCACCAATTAAGCGAAGACGAGAAAGCCTTTCTTTCTTATTATTTGGCACATAACACAAGAACTCAATGTGCTTCAGTATCTAATGGCATGGTCAATGGATTGGTCTCAGCAATGGTTGTATACAGGGCGTCAAACATAGCTGATCATTACGATGTTTTTCCCTTTAACATCCAGCCTTGGGCACTGGAATATCTAATGGAGCACCCAGGATGTCTTGAGTAGTGCATAACAAACAACTGTTGGCACTCACTGCGTTCGCTGGGACACAAACACATGGGCTCCTGTCGCTCCGCGTCGTATTTTAGCCCATGTGTCTGTGCCCCAAAGTTGGGCGTTAGGCGTCATTTACTTACAGCATTAAAATGTGGGTTAAACCGTGACATTCCTACATCAAGGTTGTTTCGCTAGGTTGCCTTTACAGCTTACTTTTTCGGTAGTTACAACGGCTTTAGCAACGTGCTTTTCATCAACACCGTAACGCCAACATTCAACATCACCAGTCTTCTAAACTCGCTCTTTTATCCAGCAATGTCCTTAACATCTGGCATTTCGCACAGGGTTGTTTTATCTTAATTTCAATAATTTAAATAAGTGGCCTTATCGGCTAGTGGTGGCAGCAAAGCTGCGTACTTTCCTTTGTACGCCTAACAAAACGCTGTTGGCACTCCCTTCGGTCGCTGGGACGCTAACACGTGGGCTGGCTCGCTTCGCTCGGATTTTAGCCCACGTGCTAGCGCCCCAAAGCTTAAAGTTATATTTAAAAGGATGTTTCCTTGCAGAGTTATCGTTTTCCGCTAGCAATTGGCATAATGGGGTTAATGTTCATTTGTATGGCCATTTCAGCAGACTCTGTTGGGGCAGTTGTAACTCTGACTGTCTTGGCGCTGATCTTTTTAGCGCTTAGCGGGCTTTATTTCTGGATGTTTTCCCAAATCAACAAAGATAAATAGTAACGTTGCTGTGAAGTAGTAAACGGCTAATTAGCGCTGTTTTCAGATATTCGCTTCTCAGATTTATCCATTTGCTCTTTGTAAATTCATTTGGGACGCAAGCATTAAATATAACAATCTGCTGTAGCCGCTCGCGGGCTCGCTGGGACGCATACACATGGGCTGCGTCGCTTCGCTCCTAAATTTTAGCCCATGTGTTTGCGCCCCTAAGCAGGGTGTTAGCAGCCAGCCAGTGTACAGAATTTAAGTTGAGTACGATGTTAGAACCTTCAAGCAACACCTACTTCGTTAGTAATGTGGAGGCAATTAACCTGAATTTTGATCTAATTAGCTTAATTACCGTGGGCATTGTCCTTATAGCAATTTTTAAGTTCACGAGTTTCTTGCGATCACTTTCAACTATAGCCAAGTTAAAAGCTAAGCACATCGCGATTGTAACTGCTTGCATATGGTTGATTGCATTTGCCACAGTATTTCTTAACAGTCGTGAGATACATCATATTCAAAATGCTATTTTGGCGAATCAAACTCAGGCCATATCAGGCTGTATAACCGACCACAAAATAATACAAGGTAATAGCAGGGAAGAAATGTTCTTTGTTTCAGGTGTAAAATTCAAATACAACGATTACGCTACTGAAAGATACTTTTTTGCCAATCGGGAGCATGGCACGTTCATCAAAAACGGACAGTGTGTAACTATTGTTTACCTGCCTAAACAGGAAAACGGAATTTTAAAAATCGACAAGGTTTGAGTGGCATTGGCTGCTAACAAACAACTGTTGGCGCTCACTGCGTTCGCTGGGACACAAACACATGGGCTCCCTCGCTTCGCTCGTTATTTTAGCCCATGTATTTGTGCCCCAAAGTTGGGCGTTATAACGATAAGGAGTATCGGTGCTAACTTTAGCTAAAAAGAATATCCCATTTATATTTCTTGCTGTTATTTCTGTTTTTTGGGCTTTTTTTTATCAAAGCTCTAATGCTCTCAATGGATATGGCGTAGAAAAACCAGAATGGCTTTTGCTAATCGATGGCTTAGTTGTCTTACCTATTTTATGCTTTTGGTTTGTTAAAGATAAGAAAGAAGCTGCTATCAAAGCTGTTGCCTACAGTTGTTTAATTATATTACTTGGTAGCTTTGTTATTCCTGAAAGCTCGAAGGTTGTATGGCCTTACCTTGAATCGTTGCGCTATCTTGCTATTGCGGCGTTTATTGTTTTGGAAGTTACCACTATTTTGACAGTCTTTTTTGCTATCAAAGCTTCTCTTACCAAAGATAAAGATCCAGATTTGGCTATATCAAAGCCAATTGAAAGAGTTCTAGGTAAAGGTGCTATAAGCTCATTGCTCTCTTTTGAGGCGCGAGTTTGGACATACGCATTATTTTCCAAAAAGATACGACAGCAAAATTTTACTGGTGATAGTCATTTTAGCTGCCATAAAAAAGATGGAGCTCAAAGTAATCAATTAGGCTTTATTCTTATTATTTTATTTGAATTACCCATTATGCATTTGTTGTTACATTTTTTGTGGTCACCGATTGCGGCCAATTTAACAACAGGCTTAACTCTTCTAGGTTTAGTAGTCTTTTTTATTGCAGAGTATAAAGCGATTGCAATTAGACCTATTTCAATTGTTCCAGACAGTATTATTGTAAGGTATGGCATATGGAACCCATTAAGAATTGCTTTAAGTGAAATTAATCACATACAACCTAATTCAAATTTTATACGTAGGTCAGGTAATGTTAATAGGTTCAATTTGGCAGGTAACCCAAATATAGAGATTAAGCTCAATTCCGGTAAGTTAATATATTTAGGCGTAGATTCACCTAATGAGTTTATTTCAACTATAGAAAAGTACCGAGGAAAATCGTTATAACAAGCTGTTTAACAAGGACAAAATACAGTTGGCTTTTGCTCCTTCGTCGCTTATTTTAGCCAACTATATTTTGCCCATTAACAGGGCGTTAGGCACTTTATATGAATCCCATACAGCAAGCATCCAATTACGATAAGATTGCAGAGCATTGGAATAGCGATCGCTTCAATAGAGAAAATGGTATTTCTCAGCATAAGAGAGCGCTTAACTTTGCCTCGAAGACGGGAAAAGCTATTGATATAGGTTGCGGTAGCAGCGGACGTATAATCGATTTATTATTAAAGTATGGATATGATGTTGAGGGGCTGGACCTTTCAGCCGAGATGCTAAGGCTTGCTAAAATAAGGCATCCTAAAGTCATATTCCATCATGCAGATATTTGCAACTGGGTTCCAAGTAACAAATATGCGTTCATATCGGCGTGGGATAGTATTTGGCATGTGCCCCTAGAAAACCAAGAAAGTGTAATTGGTAAACTCCTTGAGCATCTGGAAGTGGATGGCGTAATAATTTTTACAAGTGGGGCGGTCGATGAAAAAGGTGATGGTAGCAATCCATTTTTAGGTCAAGACTTATATCATGCAGCTCTTGGCATTCCAGCACTTTTAAAGTTATTGGGAAGTCACAACTGCGTGTGTCGACACTTGGAAAATGATGACTTTCCAAACAAACATTTATACGTGGTCGCACAAAAACGTGCCTAACAAAACGCTGTTGCCACTCCCTTCGGTCGTTGGGACGCTAACACGTGGGCTGACTCACTTCGTTCGGATTTTAGCCCACGCGTTAGCGCCCCAAAGCTTAGCGTTAGGCGTCATTTACTTACAGCATTAAAAAAGTAGTCTCAGCAGTGACATTACAGCATCAAGGCTGTTTCGCTAGGTTGTATTTACGGCTTACTTTTTCGGTAGTTTAAACGGCTTTAGCAACTGGCTTTTCATCAGCTCAGCAACGCCACCACTCTGCATCTCCAGTTGTTTAAACTCGCTCTTTTTTCCCACATTACACCATCTCTAACCATTGAGTTTAATATGACAACCATCTTCCTAACACAGGCAATGATGGCGACTTTTTTCGGCTTACCTGCGGCTACCAGCCTCTCATAAGTGGCTTTAAATTTAGCGTTGCATTGCATCGCTGACATCATTGCCATAAACAAAACGGTTCTAACTTGGTGTCGGCCACCTTGAGTAACTTGCTTACCTTTGTAGCGACCGCTTTCCTTGTTCATTGGTGCGACGCCAACAAGGGCGGCCACTTGTTTACTATTCATCATACCAAGCTCTGGTAAATAACTGATGAAAGCCGCAGCTGACACCTTTCCGATCCCTGGCATACTTTGAACCAGTTCACTTTTTGCTTGGTATTCTGGACAGCTTTCAATTAAATCAGCTAATTCGTCGTCCATCTTTTGAATTTGCTTTTTCAAAACTGTTAATATTGCCTTTATGCTTGATTGAACAGTTTTCGGCATGATTTGAAGGCGGTTTTTCTCACGGGTCTGCATCTCTAAAAGCTGATTTCTGCGGGCTACAGTGTCAGCCATCTTCTGAATGTTCTCGGGCTTTAGTGTCGACAAGGCAGGTTGAATTACCTCACTAAAATGCGCTATCAACGCCGCATCAAGTTTATCCGTTTTAGCTTTACGGCCAATGGCGCCAGCAAAGCGTTTAACATGAATAGGATTTACGACACTAAAAGGTAATGCTGCTTTCGCACAAGCACTCACAAAGGCAATTTCATAGCGCCCTGTTGCCTCAATGACTATACGCTCAACGGTCAATTTCCTTAGCCTCTTTATCGCCTCCCCTATGCCTTTCTTATCGTTACTCACTTTGAGGTATTCGCCCAAAGGCCGAATGTGTATATCGAGAAAATCTTTACCTACATCTACACCCACGTTTAAGTTTTGCACTACTAATTTATTCATAATAAGCTAACTCTGGTTTGCTAAATGCGAGCTCGAGGCCCAGTCGACTATTCGAGTATGTTGCTTGGAGCACTGTGTGGCGTTCATGTTTGTTATCGGTCTCTCAATTGAGGAGCCTTCGCTTAATCGAACTACCACGCAGCCAACTTTGGTTGCAGCCAAAGTCTGGGCCTCACTTTACCCATCTTTGAAAAGGAAATGTGGTGAATTTAGGGAATAATTATCCATACAAACGCTAAACTCGCTCCCTTCGATAGACTAAAGACTAAACAAAACAGTCATCTTTTTTACAACTGACAATACTAAACAAGACAGGCATGTTTACTAAATAAGACAGGCATGTTTGTGCGTTGGGTTTTCAGCATACAAAAGGAAGATAGATGAAGCTTAAGATGTTTCAGGTTGATGCTTTTGCAAACCATGTTTTTGAAGGTAATCCGGCTGCCGTATGCCCATTAGAAACTTGGCTTGATGATAGTTTGTTGCAGGCCATTGCTGAAGAAAATAACCTCTCTGAAACCGCATTTTTCGTACCGATGGGGAATGCCTATGAGTTGAGATGGTTCACGCCAGCAGATGAAGTTGATCTTTGTGGGCATGCTACACTTGCTGCGGCTCATGTACTCTACACTCATCTACACTACACCAAACAGGAAGTAGTTTTCCATACCCGGAGTGGGCCACTTACTGTCACGCGAAGTGGCACCGGTTTTTGTATGGATTTTCCGGCTGCATCGCTTATCAACACTGAAGCACCTTCAGCGCTAGTTAGTGCGCTCGGCAAAGCCCCTAAGGAAGTACTATCCGGGTTTGACTATCTAGTTGTTTTTGATTCTGAAGAAGAAATAAAATCACTAAAACCACTAAACAAGACAGGCATGTTTGTGTCTACTGCACACGTGTCTGCGCCCCCATATCTTAAAGTTACGCACAGGGCTAAATATGAATCCCATACAGCAAGCATCTAATTACGATAAGATTACTAAACAAGACAGGCATGTTTGGGACTAAATAAGACAGGCATGTTTGTGCACTTCTCTGGGCACATTACGTAATACTTAACAAGACAGGCATGTTTGCGGTACTTTGGATTGGTAGACTAAACAAGACAGGCATGTTTGTGTACAGATGTATATATTTTGTGGCCATCTTACTCTCTATTAAACTGCAAGGCTAACCTAATAATCGCATTGCACTTTGTCGGCCTTGAACCCGTTGCTGGTGTTGATTGTGTGCGTATTGCTCTAGGTGAATCACTTTGCCAGCGGCCTGCTTAAAGCAGGTTTCAAACTGCGTGGTTAATGTTATCCAATGTTCTTGTTCAATATTGAGGCGCTCTAAAATAGAGGGTAGGTTATGCTCAACCTTGCCACGCTTGTTTGGGTGAATATATCGGCTGGTTATATCTACAAGCTGTAAGTAGTCTGGAACGACTAAAAAAGACAGGCATGTTTGTGTCTATTGCACACGTGTCTGCGCCCTCAATTTTAAAGTTAGCCACTAAATATGAATCCTACTTAACAAGACAGGCATGTTTGCGGTACTTTGGGTTGGGGAGTCCAATTATCTCGCTGGGACGCTAACCCATGGGCTGCGTCACTTCGTTCCTAATTTTAGCCCATGTATTCTCGCCCCTTAGTGGGGGGGTAGCCACTTGGAGGTTTAAATGGAAATGAACCAAGTCACTCTTCCAGTAAAAAATATGGAAGAAGCCGTAAAGTTTTATCTGGTTCTTGGTTTTATTCAAATCGTAGATACACCGCACTATGCGAGGTTTTCCTGCCCTAAAGGTAACTCCACTTTTTCTCTTTCTCTGGAATTAGAAGAGTTTAAAAATGGTGCTATCATCTACTTCGAGACCGAAAAACTAGATATGCTCGCAGAATCATTAGTTGCAAACGGAGTTATTTTCGAGCAACTACCTACAGAACAGCGGTATTTATGGAAAGAGGCTGTGTTAAAAGACCCTTCAGGCAACAAAATTAAACTGTTCTGGGCTGGCGAGAACCGCTTGTCGCCGCCGTCATACTAAACAAGACAGGCATATTTGTTTCACGGATGGAGAAGACTAAACAGGGCAGGCTCTTTTGTGCACGTTTTCGGCCAAATTACGTCGTCATGTCCACATGGCGGAGCCTGAAATCGAAGGCTATATCCCAGTAATAGCAAAGTCTATTGCATCTATTAGCAATTCGCGGGATTGCGCTAATGAACCGATGCAGTCCTTGAGCACATCTTCGGGTATGGAACTTAGTTGTTGAGCTAGGAATAGATATGACACGCCTGCGAATTCTATTTCCGGCGTTAGCTTTTTCATATAAAGACTGTTTCTAGTCGTATTCTTTGTGAGCGGTACGACTAACCTTGTTGTTAACTGGTCAATTACAGAGTTCTGAACATCTACAAGAAAGGGGTAAGCTTTATCTGTTTTTGTGCTTGGGTTTTTGTAAACATCAAACTGTGCCATTAGAAGTTCCTGTACTCATCGCCTATACAGCCGTTCTCAGCGACAAACTTGTTATAAGCAGCTATGGCAGCTTTATTTTCTTTTTTCCACCGTTCTTCTTCAACACTTTTCAACTTTTCTTTAAGTGCCTGTTCTAAGGTTGCAGACAGGTTAACTTTTAAGTCTCTAGCTTTGTGTAATAAGTCGCTGTTTAAGCTTAAATTCGTTGCTTTTTTTGGGGCATTGATGTCATATAAATCTTGCATGCTATCACTCCAAATGATCTTGATTATCAAGTATACGCATGCTAATGCGCATTGAAAAGAACTAAGTCCTTCTTAACAACACAGATATTTTTGAGTACAGATGTTTATATCTTGTGCCCGTCTTGCTCTTTACTGAGCTGCAAAGCTAACCGAGTAATCGCATTGCACTTTGTCGGCCTTGAACCCGTTGCTGATGTTGATTTTGTGCGTATTGCTCTAGGTGAATCACTTTGCCTGCGGCGTGCTTAAAGCAGATTTCAAACTGCGTGGTTAACGTTAGCCAATGTTCGTGTTCAATATTGAGACGCTCTAAAATAGGGGGGAGGTTATGTTGAACCTTGCCGCGCTTGTTTGGATGAAGGTATCGGCTGGTTATATCCACAAGCTGTAAATAGTCTGGAAGGGTAAAAGGTAAACCATGTGGCATCTCTTGCCTTGAGTTGCCTGCAAAAGGCATAAGTCTTTTAGGTGTTTTGCCTAGCCTGGCTGCGTTAATACGGTATTTAATGCTGGTATGGTCCGATGTTTCAGGAGTTTTGGCCATCTTTGCTCGTACTGGGTTTAAATCAACATAAGCCATACAGGCGGCAAGGGCTGACTCATCTAATAGCGCTTGTGACTTAAACCGTCCTTCCCAAAAATGACCAGTACAGTCATCCTCTTTATTTGCGGCCCTGGCAATGTATTCATTCAGTGCACGCATAAACCAACTGATATCAAATAGCCTTTTACGCCATACTTCAGCCGTTAACTCAACCGTTTTAATTTGGGTTTCATGTAATTCTTTGCGTAAATCTGGTGATAGGTAGCGCTGTGAGATTAATGTGCCTTTGTACAGTTTATGCCAACGTTGAATCACATCTTCTGTACTCAGTGCGTCTGCCTTCTCTTTGTTTACGTGTAATACCAGGTGCGTATGATTACTCATTACCGCATAAGCACATACATCAATGGCGAACACCTCACTTAAAATATGAATACGGTCTTCTATCCATTGGCGACGATGCTCAAAGCTTCTACCGTTTTCCTCG
Source organism: Alteromonas infernus (assembly GCF_902705815.1). Taxonomy (NCBI): domain Bacteria; kingdom Pseudomonadati; phylum Pseudomonadota; class Gammaproteobacteria; order Alteromonadales; family Alteromonadaceae; genus Alteromonas; species Alteromonas infernus. The sequence goes on along the minus strand of NZ_CACSIG010000020.1, from coordinate 116,493 downwards.
CCGCACAAGAAAGCACGACGAACACAGCGGGAAATACAGTGATAATAGGGCGTATCCGATAAACTAATTTGCGACTTTCGGGCTTTAGGCATTGGAGCGGTCTGACTCTGGTTGACTTGTTTACTAGTTTGTATAGCTATTCAGTTTAAAGAAAGTGTACTAAGGAACAGTTTGTAGGCGAGTTGAACTATGCCTGTCATTTTTAGTTTGACACGTATAGGATTGTTCTTGAAAAGTCAGAACGCTAAAAGGAATTTATGAAATCTAGAAGCAAAGTTTTATTGAAATTTGTTGGGTTGCTCCCCATCGTGTTGTTGCTTATTGTGGTAAGTATCTTAGGTGAAAATCACAGAGCTAAAGAGCTTGTAGAAAGTTATCTAGAAACTGTAAAGGTGCGCTCTGAAGCTGAAAAATGTATCCATTTAAACTTCGAGAGTTCAAGTAGAGCCGTCCAAAATTTATCCTGTGAAGACCAAAGCTTTTTATTTTTACTTTCCCTAATGAAAACGCTCGCCTTAAAGGATTTTGGTAGTGTTGAATATACGACTGACCTGAGTAAGTACTGGACTCCGTTAAGTTCAAATAACTATGTTTCTGTTCACGTTACCTTTGAAAACCAAAGCGAAAATTTTCTTAGTAACATTATATTCGTTGTTGAGAGAGACGGACTATCGTGGACGATTAATAAAATCGATGTTAAGAATAAAGAACTAGTCAGAGTTTATGAAGAGTTCAAGGCTTTAGACTTATCCCGTTATGTAGAAGTTTCTGGCGATACTTTAGAAATAAAGAGTAACCATTTGAAAGGCGGCAGTCTGTCTTACATGACAGGATGGTAATAAAATACAATCTACAGAAGTTGAATAATTACCTCAGAGATAACTGATAACCGTATTCTACGAACCAATTTTCTCACTTTGCAATACGCAAAGACGTTCAAACATTGATCTAGTGATTTCGGCCAATTTGTTCCGTAACTCCTTAGCGTTAGGCTTTCACCATAACAAAAGGAAGATAGATGAAGCTCAAGATGTTTCAGGTTGATGCTTTTGCAAACCATGTTTTTGAAGGTAATCCGGCTGCGGTATGTCCACTAGAAGCTTGGCTTGATGATAGTTTGTTGCAGGCCATTGCTGAAGAAAATAATCTCTCTGAAACCGCATTTTTCGTACCGATGGGAAATGCCTATGAGTTGAGATGGTTCACGCCAGCAGATGAAGTTGATCTTTGTGGGCATGCGACGCTTGCCGCGGCTCATGTACTTTACACCCATTTGCATTACACCAAACAGGAAGTAGTTTTCCATACCCGCAGTGGGCCACTTACTGTTACGCGAAGTGGCACGGGTTTTTGTATGGATTTTCCGGCTGCATCGCTTATCAACACTGAAGCACCTTCAACGCTAGTTAATGCGCTCGGCAAAGCCCCGAAGGAAGTACTATCCGGGTTCGACTATCTCGTTGTTTTTGATTCTGAAGAAGAAATTAAATCACTAAAGCCGGATTTTGAAAAGCTCAAAGAACTTGGGTTACGGGGTGTGGTTGTTACTGCGCCAGGACACGAGTTCGATTTTGTCAGCCGCTGTTTCTTTCCTAAGCTTCGGGTGAACGAAGATCCGGTTACAGGCTCTGCCCATTGTGAACTTGCGCCATACTGGGCTAGCCGCCTCGGTCGCAACAAGCTTAGGGCTCGACAGTTGTCAAAACGGTCGGGCAGCGTGGAATGTGAAGTCAAAGGTGATCGAGTATTCCTATCAGGGAACAACGTGGATTATATGATCGCAGAAATTAGTATTCCACAAAACTAATTATTAAAGGAGACAGGCACTTTATCTTCGAACTATGCCTGTCATTTTTAGTGATTTTTAGTGTTAAACTCGTTCGTAAACCGGTACTCAATTAGGGTCTGACTCACCATGCAAAGAACAGTGTCTCTTGCGCAATATGTTAAGAAACGAAATGGGGTTCCACTAGGTGGAAATGGCTCCATGAAGAACATGCTTTCCCGCGCTTTCGGCGCGTCGTCTTTTCCGGTGTTTTGGCACTATTGGAACCCAATTTGGGGCTACTACTTATCGCGCAATGTCATGCGTCCACTTGCGAGTTTTCTGCCCATTTCTTTAGCTACCCTTATTACATTTCTTGTTAGCGGCGCACTTCACGATATCGCAGTATCAATTGTTAAATGGAAAGCCGTCTTATTCTTTACGCCGTGGTTTGGATTAATGGGGATGGTGGTTATTGTTTCTAAAAGGGCAGGGGTAACGTTCGGGAAAATTAGTTGGCCTTTTAGAGCATTAATTAATGTATCGTTTATTTTATTGTCGCTAGGTGTAACGTACTTCGTGGAAACGTTATATGCTTAGCAATAAGCGCTCGCAATGAACCGCTAACTAAACCTGAAATCCTGATTAGTCGACAAGCCTAGCTTAAAAATTTAACTTAGTAATAATTGAAAAGGATATGTATGCCAATTCGGAAATGGATTTTTCAATACAGTATTGCTCTGCCCGTATTGTTTGCTTTGTTTTTTAGCGTTCGATATATTAAAGGTCAACAGGTTTCTTACTCTGTAACATTTGGACTAACCTGGGCTTTTATTTCCACAGCCATATTTGCCACTCGTCGCGCATACAATTTTAAAAAGAATATCGATTGCCAGTTGTGTAACGATTTAAACCACAGCGACGTAAATCAAAAATAAGGCTTTTTTTGTGTAAGGGTGATTCACAAGAAAAGCGTTAAATAAGCGCATGCTTTACTTCTAATTTCTGATCGGCAAGTGCAAAAGGATTTAGGTTGATATATGAACAGTAGAATCGCTTTGTTAGCGTTTAATATTCTAGGTGGTGCCATACTTTCATTCACTGCTTTCATTGCTGGCAGCGGGTCCGCATCACCCGTTGTTCTACTATATTGGGGGATATTGCCGGGCTTACCTTTTCTAGTTTTAGCTTTTCTAGGGGCCAGTAACAAAAGCTGAGCCAGCGAAGTTTACTCTTTATGTCATTAGCTGCTTTGCTAGTAACACTAGTAATTTACGGGCAGGCTTTTGTGTATATTGGTGGTGGAGCAAATATTGGTGCCGGCTTAATTATTATTTATAGCCCAATCGCATATATCGGCGCTATTTCAATTGGATGGGCAATCGGCGAACTTTTTTGTTCAATGCCGAGAGAACACTGAAGCTTACGCTTTTTTATTTGCAATGTAGAGCCATTGTTTTAAGCACTTTTAAGGGAAAAGCTGTGGAATCCATCAATAAGTTCTGCCCTAGATCTAGCAAACCCGTAAAGCCCGATTCGCTTACCGAGTACAGGGGCTATACGGTTGGCTTCTGTAACCCAGGGTGTAGTAGCGATTTTGCGAAAAACAACCAAGCATGCCCGAACGATACTCAATACTTTGACGAGTTAATAAAAGAGAAGTATGGGAAATAAATGCTTAATCACTTTCTTATCGCAAATACTAAAGAGCTTTAAGTAGGAACAGAGATTTGACTAAAATTTTAATATTCGGAAATTCCGGTTCTGGTAAATCTACGTTGGCGAGACGTTTGTGTGAAACACACGGTTTAGCACATTTAGACCTCGATACCCTTGCATGGAAACCTACAAGCCCGCCAGAAAGGAAGTCGATTAAAGAATCGGCTCAAGAGATACAGGCTTTTACCGCTTCTAATAAAACCTGGGTAATTGAAGGGTGTTACACAGACCTGCTTAAGCTTGTAGAGGCGCAGTCTACTGAAATAATATTTATGAATTTACCCGTTGAGTTGTGTATTGGTAACGCGAGAGCACGGCCTTGGGAACCCCATAAATACAAGACCAAACAAGCTCAAGATGATAATTTATCCATGTTAATAGACTGGATTGGCCAATATACAAAAAGAGACGATACGTTCTCTTATACTGCACACAAGCAGTTTTATGAAAACTATAGCGGCAGTAAGAGAATGGTTACGCAAAATACCTCAGACTTAAAAGCATAAACCACGTTATAACCGCACACAATGCGATAGCTATTTCATATACTACAACGAGTACGGGCATTCACCCGCAAACTAAAGCGCTAATTGAACTGCAGTATAAAACATTAGAAGTGTTAGAAATTAAAGGTGGTAAAGTGGCAGTGATAAGAAAGTATGAGGAGTAGTGGTAAGACGTTAAGCTTAATGTTACTTTTTTGTTTCAACGAGATTTTAGGCGTAATTAGCATTTATGAAAAACTGGATTTTTATCTTTGTCATCTGTTTTCTTGTGATTGGCTGTGCCGCTACTAATAAGCCACCGAAGTCAGCTGGGAAAGGCATGTTGTTAATGTCTACAGATACTAGCTATATTGTTGACGGTAAGCAGATTGATAAAACCAATGGTGAAGCTTTCCTTTCTGCGATAGATGCAACAGGTTTTAAAAAACTAATAGTGATTGAAAGAGATATAGAGCACCTTTTAACGCTGCGAGAACAATTAAAAGCTAAGGGATACTCACTTTACTACATAGACAGTGAACGGCGTGTTAAAGCAGTTTCTTTATAGAATTATAGAACATACCGGTGCTAAGCAGCAGTTATGAACACACTCCTTACTCCCGTTTTTCTTCACATCGTTTGGTGTGTCCTGCTTTATGCGTTATTAACCGTAACTCGCGCACCGGCCGTATGGGGAGTAGGGCAAAGCAAAAACGGCTCAAACCCTTTTCACACTATCAAGCCTAAAATCAGCGCGAACTTAAGCAACCAATTTGAATGGCCGATATTTTTTCACATTGCCTGCGTGTTGCTTGTCGCAACGGATGAAGCAATAGATGGTATGCAAATCTACTTGGCTTGGGTGTTTGTGATTGGCAGAGTGCTGCACAGTATTGTTCAAATATTTACAGATAACATCAGGTTGCGTGGTATGGTGTTTACCATCAATTTTATTGCAGTGTTGGCTATGTGGACCTTGATTTTTATTGGTGAAATTGGCTTATAGTCCCGCCGTTAGACGAACGAGAATACCGAGTAAAGGGCGTCGTTAGCGACAAAATTAAAAGACAGCCACTATTCAACAAAAGCAACAAAGAGCATTAAAGTTATGGAAGACGTTTTAGAACCTCTGGGCCGGTTTATACTTCGAATACTCAAGTGGATAGTCGTAGAGGCTATCATTGAATTTGTTTTAAAAGGTACAGGTCATGTGGTACTTAAGCTTTTAACCTTTGGCAATTATCCGCGAACGGGAAGAGATGGAGGGAGGACCATAGCTGTTGGTTTTGTTAGCTTAATAGTTGTTTTTGTTTGCCTTGTACTGATTGCTTAATATTAAAAAAGGATATCTATATGAACATGGAAAAGTGGGCCCAAATACGAGAGAAGGGCAAACAGCGTTTTGTTTTAGTTAACGGTGTTTTAGGGTGGGGCGTCACTACGGCAATCTTTTGGGCCGTGTTAATGGAGTTTATTGAGCCATCAGAAAATATTTGGGTACGCCCAATCATTGCTTTGATCATCTTTCCCATTGCAGGCATCGCTTTTGGCCACTTAATGTGGAACAAATCTGAGAAAACTTACGAAAAAGAAAAAGCTTTGTAAGTCTGACAATGAATATTTTGCTGTTTCCTCAAAGAGTAGCCGTTAGTGTTAAGTATTAAAAAATTAATCTTCGTTTCTTTCACATTCTTTGTAGCAGGTTGCGCTAATATCCCTATTTCGACGATGCTTGAGTTTCGTTCTTTTGATGAGGCCAAATTCGTCCAACTCGACCCTAATCATTTGCTTACCAAAATTCACTTAGACAAACCCGCGGAAATAAAACCTGACAAAACCTGGCTTACTTTGGGCGTCAGTTCAGCGCAAGATGAAAGAAGTTTTAAGTACAATCTTGAAGTTATATCTGAAAAAACACTACCAGCAGAGTCAGGTTGGTTAAGTGATATTCCCTCGCGAACCGAATATATACTTGGGCTTAGCCCCAAGGCGATAAAAGAATTCACTCAACTTCAAGAATTCATGAAATCTGCGTCACCCACAGGCTTTGATCTTCACGTAAGTACAGGGTTTAAAGAATCTGAGAGTGAATTGAACACGGTTACTATGTCTATCTTTTTAAAGCTATACGCAAACGAAGACTACTTTACTTTGTTCGACAGAGCGGCACTCGATATAGAAAAATAGATATCGAATAATAGAAATACACAATAGCCTCGATAAAAGCAGAGGAATAAGCTTGGTAAAGTGGCAAAAAACGCTATGTATTTTCTAAAGATGTTGCCAGAAAAGCCAAAGCCGCACCCCGAGCCAATTATCTACGAAACCATCAAATACCCTAAAAGCTCAAAAACCGGTTTTTTTAAGGCCTCAGTGGTGATAGGCGAGAAAGTGTCAACTGGGCAGGAGATAGGTACGGTCACCGACTATTTTGGTAATCTTGTTGAAACCCTCACATCGCCTGTTGATGGCACGGTTATGATGGTTAATCAAATGCCAGCCATTAAAGACGATCAGTCTGTCATGGCTATTGGTGTAGAAAAATCTGAATAACATGGTTTATGAAGTAAATACGCTGGATGATCTAATTCGCCTACACAATCAAATAAGTGTTAAAGTTAAATCATAAAAATGTGATTAGGGAATGACATGGACTTTCTTTTTAACGTATTGATTTGGGTAGGCGTGGTTATCTTCGCTATTTTTATTATTGGCTTTATGGCAGCAGCGAAGCTAAATAAGCGCCAAGATGAAAATAATGATTAAAGGCCTGCCAAGCTTGCTTTAAAAGCTGTAAGGCCAATTGCAGGAAAGTAATAAATATTTTCACCCCTTTTCTTTAGTTCCTCCGTTTAGTGAAAAAAGGGGGAACAATATGCAAACAACAATTCTACCACGCGCTAATTCACAAGGTCTGGTACAACCTAGCCTAGTACCTTTCGCAAAAGCGCCTTTTCACAAACGGGCTATAAACGCTGCCACTATTGCGCTTGCTGGTGGAGCGGTAACTGCCGGGCTATTCGTTTTAATGGCAGAGCTTATCAGGCAAGATAAGGTGAATATAAGCGAAGCGCCGCCTGTGTTTTTTGAGCCCATCATTTACCAGCCTGAAGATGAACGAACTATTACTAAAAAGCCCATTGCGCCAATTGAGCAAGTCATTAAAACGCCACCGCAAAAAGTAGTCGAGATTGACCCCGAGCCAAATGAAGGCCCAGGTAATTTCGACATAAACACACAAGTTCCCAATACTGCGTTAGATTTATCAATAAATCTAAATAGTGCTCAAGGTGATATGCAGGCTACGCCTCAATTTAGGGTTGATCCTACGTACCCGCCAGAGGCGAGCCGAGATGGTGTTGAAGGTTGGGTAAAGCTCGGGTTTACGGTAAGTGCTAGCGGCGCTGTATCTGATATAAAGGTATTAGATTCTGAGCCCAAGCGTGTGTTTGATAGAGCGGCACGCAGAGCGCTTAAAAGATGGAAGTACAAGCCTAAGCTGAACTACGGTAAACCTGTTAGTCAACCAGGTATGGTTGTAGTATTAGATTTCAAACTAGAACAATAAGGATAGCCTATGAGTATAGGCGCAAGCTTGCAAAGCCTGTTTCAAGGTAAGCGCGAAAAAGCGCTGGGAGTGAGTGAAAGGCTAATGCTGCAATACAGCGCAAAAAGTGATGAAGCATCGTTAGCCGCACTTTTTGACTTACACAGCATAAAACTATTTTATTTTCTTAAGGTGTTAAGTGATAGCACCATAGCTGAAGATATATGCCAGCGTACATGGATAAAAGTGATTGAACATCGCCATTTATTCAAAAGTGGCGACAATTTCCAAGCTTGGCTGTTCACCATCGGAAGGAGAGCGCTTATTGATGAATTCCGTAAGAACGCCAAGCTCGAATATAGCAATGAAGCTGTAGAGACATTTCCTCCTTCTGAGTTGGTTAAGTGCGTACAGTCATCAGTAGAAGATGATGTGGCTAATGGGTTAGAAAAAGATCTGTTTAAAGCCTGTTTAGAGCAATTGCCTTACAAACAGAAAGAGGCGCTCTCGCTACAGCTAGAAGGTTTTAATTTATCACAAATAGCGAGTATCTGCGGCGCTCAAAAAGAAACGGTTAAAACACGAATTCGATATGCCAAAGACAGTCTTAAAACTATGCTGGAGAAATTGTAATCATGTCTATCTCAGATAAAGAACTACAAGAAGCCTTCAGACGCAGCCAGCAGGTCCACAAGCAAAATGATTCATCAATCCAAAAGGCAAACGCACGGGTACGCGCCAACGTGCTTAAGCACAACAAGGCTAAAGCAAATGGAAGTGCCACAGAACGTATGTTCGCTTCGGTGGCTTCGCACCTTCGTACCTATTTCGCGTCATCAACCCTTCGATTTACAGCTGTGGCTTTTGCTATTGTTGCCATGCTGGGGGTGTACAACATTGGAATATTCCAAAGCCGCCACTCACAGGGTATGCAAACTGCTGCACACAGTGTAGATATAGTTCACTACCACGGCTTTGAAGGTGAAGATAAATTGTTGGCTAACAACGCCAATAACGACTATCAAGCGCGTTTCAATGCCTATACTCGCCAATATGTAGAGAGTAGTTTAGTGGCTAAAGCAGTCACCGAGCAGCCAGCTACATTGCAGTCGCAAAATGGGTATTGGCTATTGGTGAATTGTGAAAATCAGCAAGTTATCGTTTCTGAGAGCCTTATTGCATCGTTAGATATTAATGGCCGTATAGAAGGGGATATCAACGTGGGTACTCAGGTAGCGCTAGCATTCGATGGTCAGGGAAGGATACTGTCTATTAAGCAGTCTACCAAGCCGTTGATGTGCTGATATATAAATACGTTGTATTGACCTACAAGAGCGCAAAAACGAGGCTGGCAGATTTGGAAACTGTGTGAGCCTCGTTTGTTGCAAGGTATAGTTATTAAATTTATTTGTCTAAATCGTGCGCCCTAAAGGCATTTGGAAGTAACTCACCGATAGTGGTTTCAAACTTATCTCCACTTTGACTAACCATGGTTACCGGGGTTTCATCTGGCGCGAACTCAGCGATTTTTTGTCTGCAACCGCCGCAGGGAAAACAAAATTCATTGTTAGGGCTGGCAATAACGATGTGTGTTATACGCTTCTGGCCTTGTGTAACCATATTGCCAATGGCGGTGGCCTCGGCGCACTGGCCTAACGGAAAAGCCGCACTTTCTACATTACAGCCCGCGAAGGTTTCTCCACTAGGCGTTAACACTGCTGCACCCACTTTAAAGTTAGAGTAAGGAGAGTGAGAGTTTTTCTGTGCGTCAAAAGCAAGTTGTGATAGTTTTTCTATATTATTTTTCTTCATAGCTACCTGTGTTAACCGCCCATTACGCTTTACTTTTATCATCAAATGCGAGAAGGTTGGCGGCATTAGCGCCGCGACAAGCGTATACTTTATACTCAGGCGGTTTTTTCTTTTTTTTATAGAATGCTTTTTTACCATGTGCAGAAACGTTAGTCTCATCTTTTTTTCTTTATTCGCTGCTATTTTAACCGGTTGCGCGCAAACACCTCCTGTTTCTGAAAGACCTCAAATGGGAAATCTACTTTTAGCAGAGCCTGCACCCGTTAATCCACGTTCTGAAATGGCCATTGTTCGCTACAACCAAGTGCTTACCAGCCCTGCGCTTTCCGACGAAGATAAAGCAGAATTGCACTTCCAGCGTGGCATGCTTTACGACAGCGTTGGCCTACCGGGTCTCGCTCAGTTCGATTACACCCAGGCCATCAACTTTAAGCCAGACTTGGCCGAAGCCTATAATTCTATGGGTATACACTACATTCAACAAAGTGACTTTATTCAAGCGTACGACGCGTTCGACTCAACCCTTGAAATTAACCCAGAATATGATTTTGCGTTCTTAAATCGCGGGATTGCGTTGTACTACGGGGGCCGTGCTGAGCTTGCAACTAACGACTTAAACCGTTTTTTTTTGGAAAAAGATGATAGTGACCCGTTTCGTGCATTGTGGGCCTATTTCGCTCACCACGATGTGTCTGCGTTAGAAGGGCAGACTTACCTAGCTTCAATTCGACCAACGTTAGATAACGAGCATTGGGCCACGACATTAGTCGACTTGTTTCTAGGTACTGTTACCGAAAATGACGTACTGAATTCTCTGTTAGACGGCGTGAAAAGCCAAAAAGCACTCACAGATAGGCTTTGCGAAGCGTATTTTTATCTGGGTAAGTTTCATATGCAACAAGGCAACAGTGGCGTGGCATCTAACTACTTTAAACTTGCGCTAAGCACCAACGTGTTTGATTACGTTGAACACCGATACGCTCGAATGGAGCTAAACCGCTTGCGCGATAGAGCATCGAGCGCGCCGGTAAGCGAAGAGTAATCGACCAAGGTTATGCGAGGCTTATTTTTAGCAGTGTTCGCACTGCTTATTGTTGCGGGCGACAGTGGACGTTACATTCCTCAGTTAATAGCAAACGCCCTGAGCGTGATCCAGCCGATAAACGATAGCGAAGGGCTAACACCTGCCAGCTCATCCAATAACGAAGCCCCAAGTGTATCAACCCCTTTAGCCACTCAAACTGATGAAGCACTAGCGCTACTTTGGCTTGCGGCCAAACAAGGCAGCAAAGACGCTCAGGCTACATTACTCCAGCAGTTTGAAGCAGCATATAATGCCAAATTTTCCTCAACTCGCGGCATCGAGCAAGCTACCGCTACGTATTACTTAGAAAAGTTGGTAAATCTTGAAAATGCAGATGCTGCCTGGCTGCTTTACCAAATACTTGGCGAAGAGGGAGCATCGCAGCGCTTTATGCGTTTGGCGGCGCTAGGTGATGTGGCCGAAGCCCAGCTTGCTTTTGCAATGTCTACTGAGTCGCCAGAAAAGCGCGAGAAGTGGCTGGTTCGAGCGGCGTCGCAGCAATACTTACCTGCGCAAGCTGCATTGGCAGACTGGTACTTGCTACACGGCCAACAACATTTGGCCAAGCCACTTCTAGCGGCCACAGCGACATTAGATATGCAAAGCGCGTTTAAATATGCGCGATTGTTGTGGGATGAAGGTGAACATCAACAAGCGAAAGAACATTTTACGTTTGCTGCTAAACAAGGGCATGCGCAGGCTGAAAAGGCGTTAGAAGCTGTGCAACTTTACACGCCGTACACTTTAGGTCAGTTGGCAAGTCAGCCCACACCGCCAACGTGGTTAGATAACCCTGACTGTCTCCAGCGTATACAGCCATTTGCCACTAGCTTAGCTACCATTATGCGTGCTCACAGCCTTTATAGCTCGTTCAAAGCGGATACACGGCTTCAAGCGCTTTCAATATGTTTAGCTAAGCCTATCTGGCTTCAAGCCGATGCCCTTAACTGCCACCCGAATTACCAAAATACGGGGGTTTTAGGATGCAATATTACTCCTTTATCGAACATTGCTAAAAAGCATAAATTTAGTCACGCTGTTGTGGTTTCAGAGCAGGGGAAAGCCAACGTTCAAAATGGTGTAATGTATTTAGATATTAGCGATGCCTATTCTGTGTTTGTCCATGAGTTGGCACACTTTGCCGGTTTTGCTGATGAATATCCTATTGGGCGCAGCATGGCGAATAAGCTTTGTGACGAGGATGGCATTAGCGATTTTATGCCACCGAACCTGATCGTAGACTCTGAGTATTGGTACGCACCTCATAAAACGGTAGAGGGTTGGTTAGCAATAGACCCTAATACGATCATTGCGCGGGCCAAAACCTGCTCGGTACTGGGGAAAAACAGCTATAAACCCAGTCGCAGAATAACGTTTATGGAGCATCACGATAGCGGTGTCATACCGCCTCTCTATCTAGTGTTGTGGCAGCAGCAGTTAGAAAAAGAAAACGCACAGCGACCAATTTCTATGAACTTCTTCCAAGCATTTCATCGCAATGGCAATCAGAAAGAAGCGGCGCATTGGTTGGCGGAATATGAAACCTTTAACGGGCAGTAGCCGTAAATTTGTACCTAACAAAGCTCAAAATTACTCTGCACTTACCTAATACAGGTGAGTGCAGAGCATATCAGATACAACGCAGTCTACTTATTGAGCGTGTGTTTAAGTTCTCGAACCCACATAGACGTAGCACCGCAAATCGCAACCGGCATGATAATAAAGTTGACGACAGGAATAAGCGAAAAGACATTCACCATCATACCAAAAGTCAGTGCTTTACCTTTGTGTTCGCCTAGGTGCAATCGCGTGCGAGTGAAGTCGACCTTATGATTGTCGTAAGGGTAGTCGCAATACTGTATAGCCATCATCCACGCATTGAACAAAAACCACAGCACTTGCCCAATGATGGGTAAAAAGATGAAAAGCAGAAGGAAACCGATTGCCCGGGGGATGTACCAAATAAGCTTAGTGAGTTCTCTGCCTACGGTACGAGGGATGTCCTTTACAAGCGACATGACACCTTCATCACCTAAATCTTGACCGGTAAGATGGCGCTCAACTTTTTCAGAGAGTACGCCGTTAAACGGTGCGGCAATCCAGTTCGCGAGTGTGCCGAAAATAAGCGCGAATATTAACAAAACACTTATAACCGCCAAAGGCCACAAAAAGAAGCTAATGGCTGTTTTAATCCAACCGAGCCACTCTGGGACAAGGTCGATGACATAGGCAATGCCCATTTCAATTTGACCAAACAGAAAATAAAAGGCCACTGAAAATAGCACTAGATTTATAGTAAGGGGCACAAATACGAAACGCTTTAGCCCTTTCGTTTTGATAAGCGAAAAGCCTTCAAAGAAATAATGTACACCACCTGAACTCATTAGGACTCCTTTTGCGTTTTAAGTATTTACATGCTCTATCATACGCTTACTGGGTTGCGTATGCCTAACTTGCCGAAATGGTAATTGTTACAAGCTGTTAGATTTGGTAGAGTCGATGAATAATAACAAAAGAATCTTACGTGTGATTGTATCATTTCTAACCCATCAGCTTTTTCGGCCGGTTTTTGTGCGATATCGCCTGCCAGCTCTGTCTCTCAGAGGGTTGATGCGTGCGGCTTAAAAAGATAAAGCTAGCTGGGTTTAAGTCCTTCGTAGAGCCAACCACTATCCCGTTTCCAGGTGAAATGACGGCGATTGTAGGTCCCAACGGCTGCGGTAAGTCCAATGTTATAGACGCGGTACGTTGGGTGCTTGGTGAAAGCTCTGCCAAGAACCTTCGTGGTGATGCCATGACAGACGTCAGTTTTTAATGGTTCTTCTTCGCGTAAACCGGTTGGCCAGTGTAGTGTTGAATTAGTTTTCGACAATAGTGCGGGGCGCATTGCGGGCGAATTCGCCAATTATAACGAGTTGTCGGTTAAGCGCCTCGTGACTCGAGATGCTACCTCTACCTACTTTTTAAATGGCACTAAGTGTCGAAGACGGGATGTAACTGACTTATTTTTAGGTACAGGACTTGGGCCGCGCTCGTACGCCATTATAGAGCAAGGTATGATCTCGCGGCTCATTGAGTCTAAGCCTCAAGAGCTTCGAGTGTTTATTGAAGAGGCTGCGGGCATATCGAAGTACAAAGAGCGCCGGCGAGAAACCGAAAACCGTATTAGACACACCCAGGATAATCTTGAGCGCTTGAATGATGTGCGCGACGAGTTAGGTAAGCAGTTGGAAAAGCTACAACGCCAAGCTGCCGCCGCAACACGTTATAAAACGCTTCGTGCACAGGCAAGAGAATTAAAAGGTCAGCTTGCTGCTATTCGCTTTTTAAAGAACAGTGAACACATAGAGACCTTGCAAAAACAACAGCAAGCTTTGCAGGTCGAGGTTGATGATTTAACAGCTCGGCTTCAGGGCGATGAAGCAGGGCTAGTGTCATACAAGAATAAGCAAGGCGAAACCAAGCAGGCAATTGACGACTTGCAACAGCAGTTGTTTTCAACAAGCAATGCGATAACTCGGCTAGAACAAAATGCACTTCACGCTAAACAGCGCAAAGCCCAAGTTGAGCAAGAGTTATCTCGTATAAATGAACAGCATGAATTGCTAAATCACTCTATCGCCGAGGCGCAAGAAGCCTTAGCCGTGTCAAACGACGCGCTTGATACTATCGAGCCTGAAATAGCGTTAAAAGAAGCCGAACTTGAACAAGCAAAAGAGCGCTTCGAGGATGCCGAGCAAGCGCTTAGAGAGTTTAATATAAAAGCTCGAGAGCAAGAGCAAACCTACAATCAGCTTCGCCAAAACGTGCAGCAATGCCACAGTCAGATTCAGTCAACGATGAGCATGCAGCTTCGCACCTCTCAGCGCATTAGTGAATTAAACGATGAACTAACCCAATTAGATGATGAGGACTACGCGTCTCAGATAGCGCTTGTTGTTGGGCAAAGCGAAGAAATTAGTGCTCAGATTGACGAAGATAGCGACAAAATTATCAGTATTAGCGAATTGGAAAACGAACAAGAAAGCCTTGTTCAAGCACAGCAATCAAAACTTCGCACAGTACAAGGTGAACTGCAAACCGCCCAATCAACCAAGTCTGCCTTAGAAGCACTTCAACAAGATGCCATGAGCAGCGAAGATATTGTTTTAGAAGGTGTTGAAAAATTATGGCAGCAATTTAGTTCAGGGGCTGCACTGGCACCGTGCGTTGAGTCTATTTTACAGCACGTAAAAGACCCCGTTGTCGCTAAATCCCACGGTATTTATGACTTGCTATCGCAAATAGAAAGCGTACCAAGTGGTGTGAAAGTGTTTACTGGTGAAGCGTTTGTAACTAACGCCAAGCCCGGCACGCTAGCAGACGCACTGTTGCGTGAAGAAGGTGCGCCCACACCAAATCGTCGCGTTCCTGCTATTTTCAACGATATTTACCTTTGCGACGATGACGATGAACTTATACAGCTTATTGGTAATTGTGCGTTACATAAAGAGGGAAATCAGGCAGGGAAGGCTCATAATGGGACCGGTGAACTGCGAGGTAAGGAGAGCCAGGGTTGGCATAATTCGCGCGTTAATGGTTGCGCCAGCGTCATCTCGCCAACTGGCTTGTGGGCAAGCAGTCAATGGGTGGTAAAACCGGGTAAAGCAAATGACGGTGCACTGCAGCGCGCCAACAAAATTCAGGCATTGAGCGAATCAATATTGTTTAGCGAAAGCGTGCTGGATGAAGTAAACATGTCTCTAAACACTGCCCAGCATGCGTTAACCGCTACAAAAGCGCAAAAACAGGCGTTACAAAGCGCCTTGAGCGAAAAAGAAAATCAGCTTACACAATTTAAAAATAAGCTATCTCTACTTGAAATGCAGCAAGCGCAGCAGTCCACACGCGCGGAAAAGCTCAATCAAGAACTGAGTAAGCAAAAGCAAATGCTAGCGAAAGAAGAAGAACAACTCTCCCAGCTATCTGAAAAATTAGAGCTTCAAGAAGCGCAGATTTTAGAGCATGAAGTTCATAGTGATGAGGTCAACAGTAAGCGAGAGTCTAACGAGCGAAATACCACCGAGTTAAGAGCCCGAGTTGATAACTTAACATCACAAAATCATGAGCTTGCATTAAAGAAGCAACAGCTAGAGAACCATCAGAATTTATACAGCCAACAGGTGTCTCGGAACCTTCAACAGCGTGACGAATACATTAAAAACAAAGACAGGCTAACAAAGGAACTTGCTCAGCTAACGTCGCCTCAAGAAATACAGGAAGCCGAGCTTCAAACACTATTAGAAACTAAAGCAGAGTTAGAGCAATTAAAAGCCTCTAAGCAACGGGCTTTGGAAGATATCGAGCAATGGCTGCGAGAAGCAGAGAAGGGCCACCAGTCCCTTGGCAAGGATATTCAAGCCCGGCAGACCAATATTGATAAATTAGCTATAGATATTGAGGGCTACCGCGTTCGGGCAAATACCATACTCGAGCAGCTTGATGAAACCAAACAGTCTTTAAAAACGATTTTGGAAACTTTGCCAGACGAGGCGAATGAAACGGGATGGCAAGATGAACTTGAGAAAACCCAAGCAAGTTTGCAGCGTCTAGGAGCGGTTAACCTTGCGGCCGTTGAAGAATACGAAACCCAGTCTCAGCGCAAACAGCATTTAGATACACAGCATCAGGACTTAACGGACGCGCTAGAGACACTGCAAAGTGCCATAAGAAAAATTGATAAAGAAACGCGCACGCGATTCTCAAATACCTTCGAGCAAGTTAACGAAGATTTAAAAATGCTATTCCCTAAAGTCTTTGGGGGCGGTTCAGCGTACCTTGCACTTACCGACGATGATTTGTTAGAAACAGGGGTGACGATTATGGCTCGTCCTCCTGGCAAGAAAAATAGTACGATTCACCTCTTAAGCGGTGGAGAAAAAGCATTAACCGCTTTATCATTGGTGTTTGCTATTTTCAGATTGAATCCAGCACCATTTTGTTTGCTGGATGAAGTAGATGCACCATTGGATGATGCAAATGTAGGGCGCTTTTGTAATTTAGTGTCAGAAATGTCACAAACAGTGCAGTTTATTTATATCACCCACAATAAAATAGCGATGGAAATGGCCAGTCACCTTACCGGTGTTACCATGGCGGAACCTGGGGTTTCACGTATGGTAGCGGTAGATGTAGACGAGGCAGTAGCCTTCGCAGAAGCATAACAAAGGGCGAAAGAAATTAAATGGAAGATCAATTACGTCTATTTTTACTCCTTGGGGGCACGGTTTTCATTATTGCCGTGTTAGCACATGGTATTTGGAAAATTCGTAAGAACAGCAAGCCTTCAGAAAAAGCGCGTGTTGAGCCACGCCAGTGGAGCGACATGGACGATGACGTTGAAAATGAATTGAATAACGAACAAGAAGGCTTCGACGAGTTAGGGGTAGGCGCTGTAAGAGTGGTTAGTCATGCTAAAAGCGCTTCCGACGAGCCGGCTACGCCTCGTGACAAGCGCGCTATAGAAGAGACTGATAATGTGTTTGATACTAAGGAAGACGATATTGCTGCTGCTCACCATATAAACGCTAATAGTCAAGACAGTGAAGTAGACACCTCGGGCTTATCTAAAGCTAGTAGTAGTGATACCAATGAAGAGCTCGATGCGCCAGAAGCGCAACCAGAAGAGCCAAAGCTTTACGGTTCAGTGGTTACCAACCCGAAACCGCATATGTCAGGGCAAGCTCGCGCCCATGAGACGCCTGCACAGAGCGGGTCTAAAAAGGCTGGAGATAATGACTTCCCTGAACCACCGGGTTTTCTGCTTCGTGAAGGAGAGAGTGATGACGCTGCGGGTGAAGGGCATTCCGAGAATACACAGTCAGCGCACATACATGAAAGTAGTAGAACTGATTCGGCGCACTCTGGGGAAAGCGTGCATTCGGATAATGAACAAGCCGTTTCATCTGAAGCGCAAAACACTACTCGAGTAACGGCTGCCGATGAGCCGCCGCGTACAGAAACAAAACGCGCGGCGCAAAAATTCTACGTAGATCCCACGCAAGAAGAGGAAGAACACCAACCCCACGCTGAATCGAGTAGTCAGCGCGACGTTGCCGACTTTAGTTTAGACGCGCCGCAAGAGTCTTTTGCCTCAAACAACAAGCAAGAAGAAAGCAGACAGCCTAAGCGTTTTTCTCGTTCAAAGCGAAACAAACCAGGTATTAAAAAGCGAGAAGAGCCAAATTTTGGTGATGATCAAATGCGCATTGATTTTGACACCAGTGAGGCAAGTGCATCTGATTATGAACGTGAAAGCTTTAGCGCAGATCATGATGCAAGCCGTTCGCAAAATACTGAGCGATCAAGTGCTAAAGGCGAGGCGAATACACCTCAACCTGAACAGGAAGTGTTAGTGTTGAACGTAAGAACGCCAGAAGGTGAACCAATTTTAGGTGCCGCGCTACTGCCTATGTTGCTTACTCTTGGCTTCAAGTTTGGCGATCAGGATATATTCCATCGACACGTCAACTCTAACGGCAAAGGCCCGGTATTATTCAGCCTTGCTAACATGTTTAAGCCCGGTGTTTTTGATATCGACAACCTTGAGAATTTTGAAACACAAGGTATCTCACTGTTTATGATATTGCCCATAGAGGGTGACCCGCATCAAGTGTTTAACATGATGCACAATGCAGCGCGAAAACTGGCTGATGAATTCGGCGCTCAGGTTTTAGATGGGCGTAGAAGCGTATTAACCAAACAGGGCCTGCAGCAATATGTTGAGAAAATTCGCGAATTTGAACGCAAACGCATGATTGCGCGTAGCTAGCCACCATTAAGCAGCTAAACGCGTTTAGCCTTCTTTGGCTTTAATAGTTGGCAGCGTTGTTATAAAGGACTTGGCTTATACCCAAGTCCTTTTCTGTTAATAAGCGAAGTTTGGACATGCTTATCAATGGGCATTTTGGCTGAGTACTTTAAAGCCACGTTCAGTATACAGTAACCATTGGTTTGTTGACCTTTGCTATACATTGTTAAACTTTTAATTATTTAAATGGCGTGACCACAATTCCATGTCTGACACTTTAGAACAAGCTCGAAAAAAAGTTGCCGAACTGCGCAACACCTTAAACGAATATAACTACCAGTATTATGTATTGGACGATCCCTCAATACCCGACGCGGTATACGATAGGGATATGCAATCACTTATTGCGCTTGAAAAACAGTATCCTTCTTTACAAAGCCCTAATTCCCCAAGTCAAAAAGTAGGGGGGGAGGCATTATCGGCATTTGAGCAAGTCACCCACGACGTGCCTATGCTTTCGCTTGATAATGCTTTCGATGAGGAATCCCTTCTTGCTTTTGAAAAGCGTCTCAAAGATAGATTAAAAGACACATCAAGTTTGCATTTCAGCTGCGAGCCTAAGTTAGATGGCCTTGCCGTAAGTATCCTTTATGAGAACGGTGAACTTGTTCGTGCAGCCACACGAGGTGACGGTCAAGTCGGTGAGAATATTACGGCGAATGTACGCACTATTTCTAACGTGCCGTTAACGTTGCGAGGAGAAGCTCACCCCGATCGCGTAGAAGTTCGCGGTGAAGTATTTATGCCTCGCGAGGGCTTTGCCAAGTTAAACGAACATCAGAAAAACGTCGGTGGTAAGGTGTTTGCCAATCCACGGAATGCCGCAGCGGGAAGTTTACGTCAGCTTGATTCAAAAATAACCGCTAAACGCCCGTTGATGTTTTATGCATACTCGCTAGGCGTAGTACAACCTGATAACTTTACGCTACCTAGCACCCATAGCGAACGTCTCTCACAATTAGGTAAATGGGGGCTGCCCTTGTGCCCCGATATTGATACAGCTGAAGATGGGCGAGGCTGTCTCGATTACTATCATCATATATTAGAAAAGCGTGACAGCTTACCTTACGACATAGACGGCGTTGTCTTTAAAGTTAACCGTATTGATTTACAGGCTGCGCTAGGGTTTGTAGCACGTGCCCCAAGGTGGGCAATTGCACAAAAGTTTCCTGCCCAAGAAGAAGTGACCAAACTGCTTGATGTAGAGTTTCAGGTTGGCCGTACCGGTGCAATTACCCCTGTCGCAAGGCTTGAGCCCGTTTTTGTAGGCGGTGTAACCGTGTCAAATGCGACCTTGCACAACCAAGATGAGATTACTCGTTTAGGCGTTAAGGTGGGTGACACTGTGGTTATCCGTCGTGCGGGTGATGTTATTCCGCAGGTGGTATCTGTGGTTGACACAAAACGTACAGGCAGCGAAACCGACATAGCTTTTCCCAGTCAGTGCCCTGTGTGCGGCTCACAAGTAGAAAAGCTTGAAGATGAGGCAGTTGCTCGTTGTACGGGTGGGTTAATCTGTGCAGCGCAGCGCAAACAGGCGCTTAAACATTTTGCTTCTCGAAAGGCATTTGATATTGACGGTTTAGGGGATAAATTGGTCGATCAGCTAGTTGATGCCGATTTAGTACATAGCCCTGCTGACTTCTTTACTCTATCACTTGGTGATGTGGTTGGTTTAGAACGCATGGCTGAAAAATCAGCGAGTAAGTTGTTATCCTCTTTAGAGGCATCTAAACAAACTACCTTAGCGAAGTTTCTATACGCACTTGGTATTCGAGAAGTAGGGGAAGCGACAGCAGCTAATTTAGCGACGCACTTTGAAACCCTCGATGCAATTCGCCACGCGTCGATAGAGGCGCTGGTTGAAGTACAGGATGTGGGCGAGATAGTAGCAACACATATATTTAACTTCTTTAATGAGTCACACAATACTGATGTGATTGATGCGTTGTTAAAAGAAGGCATTAACTGGCCTGCGATTGAAAAACCTGACGCGGATAACTTACCGCTTGAGGGTAAAACCTGTGTGATCACCGGAACGCTTAGCGAAATGGGCCGCTCGGATGCTAAAGCGCGCTTACAACTCTTAGGGGCTAAAGTGGCGGGTTCGGTAAGTAAAAATACCGATTTTCTGGTTGCTGGAGAAAAGGCAGGCTCTAAATTGACGAAGGCCCAAGAGTTAGACGTTGAGGTGTGGGATGAAGCCAAACTTATTGCTTTTCTCGCAGAAAATGAGAAATGACGTGTCTTAGCTAGCACCAAGAACTAAAAAGCACCATGAATCAAAAAACGCCACTTCAAAAGTGGCGTTTTTATTTTTACGAATGACATTAAAGAAAAAGCACTCGGTTACATTTAAAAAAGTGCATTCCGCACGCTTGTAACATATCGCCTTTAGGCTTGTTGGTTACGCAACTGACGACGTCTCTCCCACGCTTTTTTGACTTGAAAGCGCCATACCCAATTTAGCGAAAAGTAACCCGCTAAGCCGAAGACCACCGAGCAAATACCACAGCCGACAAGGAACGCTGGGCCTATGGTGTTTATGCTTTCAACCACCCATTGCCAACTAAATTGAAACTCAAAATGCTCAGGTTTGGTCCCAAGTACAGTAGTGCCGACCTTGTACGCCCCATAGAATATAGGAGGAATGGTGAAAGGGTTTGTTACCCAAACGGTGGCCACTGATAAAGGTAAATTAGCCCGAAAGGGAATGGCTAAACCGGCAGATAACCACATTTGAAACGGCACAGGCCAAAAAGCGAAAAATAAGCCAATACCAAAAGCACCAGATGCTGAACGACGGTTTAAATGCCACAAATTTGGTTCGTGCAGAACGCTACCGAATATCTTTAAAGCTTTGTTTTGCTTAATACTTTGGTGGTCTGGCAAAAAACGTCGAATAAATTTCTTAGGCATAAATATCAATGCATCTCGAAAATAAAATCAAAAATGACAAAACGTGGGTTATTGCAACGTGCTTTGTGCACATGTCACGTTCACTAATTGTCAATTGCTACGTGATAACATGGTCAATCGTATCACAATTTGGTTAAGCTGTTTTTGCGCTGGCGCAATAAGTGCGGTTTTTTGGTACCGACTTCCCAGCGCAAACACCATGGCAGTGATGATTGCCATAAACGTTGTAGCAAGCACCATCCCTATGCTTTATCGACGTAAAAGTCGTGCGTGCCAACACACCGCTTTCGAAGAACTGCTGTGTTGGATTATAAGTGGTCTGCTTACAGGTGTACTTTGGGTGGCGAGTGTAGGGCATTTTTACTACGCTTGGCAACTGCCCGAAGGGAAAATTCAACAAGATGTCACAATTTCAGGCCAAGTTGTGTCAGGAGGCTGTGTTTCTTCGAACACAGACGCGGTTCAAGCTCACTATCAATACTTTGTTACCATTGAATTACTTAACAATGAGCGCACCGCTGCGTTTTTAAATAGGGTTCCGTTTTCAGCGTTTTTTAGTCAATACACGAGTTTTAACGCGCGGCTCTCGCATACCGTATATTCAGGCGCGCAAAACCAAAAACCAAGCTACATCTACCCACAGGGAAGAGCGTCGATAAATCTGCGTTCGAACGACCAAGGTAACCTGCAGCACGATATAAAAACGGTTGCCGGTGAAAAGGGCAGAAATAACATTAAGGCGCTAAAAAAACCGGCTACCTGTTTGCACAATGGTGACAGGTTTACTGCGGTAGTTAAGCTTAAGCCCGCTTACGGCACGGCTAACCCGGTTGGGTTTAATAGGCAGCAACAATTCGCGAGTAAATTCATCCATGTTACCGGGTACATCAAATCATTAGATAATAAAAAAACACAGCATAGTCATGATGAGCGATTTGGTTTAGGGAAAACCCTCGTGGGTTTAGGCCTTGATTATCAAAGGTGGTGGCTTGCCTTATTACTTGGCAATAAAACCGAATTAACTGATACCGACTGGGAGCAATTACAACGCACAGGTACTGGGCACTTGTTTAGCATTTCTGGCATGCACTTATCGATTATTGCTGGTGTTTGTCTGCTGATCATTAACCCCATAGTGCTTACCCTAGCAATGGTCGCTAGCGCGTTAGGGAACATTCGCGCAATCTTTAAATTGCGTGTTTTAAGCCTGTTTAGCCCGCCACAAAGGGCAGCCTTGCTAAACAATACAGGCAATGATAGCACGCGTATTGGGGGGCAAGTACTCATCGCACCGGTAAGGTTAATAGTATTATCCTGCACTGTCTTAGCGTGTTTGTTGTATGCAGGGTTAAGCGGTAACGCGCTTCCTGTGGTGCGGGCTTTCATATTACTAGCCTTAGGCTGCTTGTTATCTGTTTGCCAATTGGCATGGCGGCCGTTGAACATTGGTGTCGCTATGCTTGCCCTTAGTCTGTTGATATTTCCTTTATCCATGTTAAGCGCTAGCTTTTACCTTAGCGTTGGGGCAGTGGGGTGTATATGGTTTCTTATCACCGTTTTTGGGTTACAGCGTAATGCTTGGTATGTTGTTTTGATAAAACTTCAGCTGGCGCTTACCTTCATTATGATGCCGTTAACGCTCATTTGGTTCGGTAGCGCTAGCTTCATCGCCCTTGTCGCCAACTTAATTGCCCTTCCTTTTGTGACACTTATACTTCCCATAGGCCTCCTCTCGTTATTGGCGATTCACTTTTATGACAACACTGTTGTGGCGTTCTTAGGATCGCTCATACTTAAACAAAGTGACTATTTGTTTGGCTATTTACTCGAATTTTTAGCCTATTTAAGCGAGTATGAACTCAGCCTTGTATATGCGCCTATAGAAAGTGGCACAGCGCTATGTTTTTTAACGGCTATTGTCGTGACTTTCTTGCCAACGTGGCGCTATAAAAACGTGTGCGCTGTGTTACTGTCGTTGCCTCTAATTGTAGAAGTCTGTTGGTGGGTATCGCCAAATGATAGTGCCTGGACGTTGCATGTACTCGACGCAGGGCAAGCGACCGCGCTAATGGTGACTAATGGCAATAGAGCTATAATTATTGATTCAGGTGCGAAATACAACGGTAAGGCCGTTACCGCCACACACGCTATGCTGCCTTTGCTAGATAAGCTTCACATAAGTCATATTGACCATATTATTCATACACACAGTGATAACGACCACGCAGGAGGCGCAGATACTTTTAATACTCATCCTAACGCGCAACACGCTAAATGGTACTCACCTACGCGTGGCTGCGAGCGCGGCAAAACCTTTAACTGGCAGGGTTTGCACGTCGCCTTTCTTTGGCCGCTTAAAGGAAATAAGCAAAATACGAACGCCACTTCTTGCGTAGTGAGAATAGCTAACATTGCAGGAAGTGTGCTTATACCAGGGGATATTGAGAAAGAGAGCGAATATGCGTTGATAACGCGTGAACTAGAGAGTCAAACTAACGCATTGCACGCAGATGTGCTGGTTGCGCCGCACCACGGAAGTAAAACGTCTTCTACGAACGTTTTTATTGAACAGGTATCGCCTTCGGCTGTTATTTTTACGCAGGGGTATGAAAACCGCTGGCAGTTTCCGGCTCCAGTGGTGTTCGCACGTTACCAAGAAAACGGCGTAGCAACTTATCTAAGCAGTTTTCATGGATATATCAGCGCTACCTTTGAAGATAAAGGGGTTACAGTTAACACCCAGCGCGGTAATTACAAACGCCGTTGGTATTTAAAGGGCAGACCGCCTCGTCATTTACCCTCGTTCCGCTAGCGTGTTCTAACGCAAACGTACGTTGAGCCGTAATTTTTGCAATGCCGCTCATCCTTAATTGAAACACTGACCAAATAACAACATTGTGTTGGTTTTATCGTTAGCCTTTAAATAGCAAATGAGTGACCACACATTAATCACTTAGCTGGCAGATTAATCAATTTTGCCGCTATATTAGTGAATTAGAGAGAGAACGAGTACAATATCCGTAACGCGTTTTAGTTAACGTTTCAAACAGGTTAAAAAAACTACATGCAACAAGCCGACAACTCGGATTTTCAAATAAAGCGCTTTTTGAATTATCTCAAAGCGTACAAAGTCCCGTTCGTATTTGCCATTATCGGAATGATTGGTTATTCCGCTGTTGATACCTTTGTATTCGCTCAGCTCCAGCCAATGATTGATGAATCGCTAGGCAAGAACGATCACGATTACCTTCGTTTAGCTGCCTACGCCATTGTGCCGCTGTTTTTGCTTCGCGGTACGTTTAATTTTATGGGCAGTTACACGCTTAGCTGGATTGGTGCGCAGGTTGTCATGCGCATGCGACAACAGCTGTTCGACAAATATATTCATTTACCTGTGTCTTTTCACGACAATCATTCTGTGGGTGGGTTAATTAGTAAGGTTACTTACGATACCGAGCAGGTAGCTAATGCGTCGGGCAAAGCGTTGCTTACCCTTGTCCGAGAGGGCGCTCTTGTTATCGGTCTGCTTTGCGTAATGTTTTATTACTCATGGCAATTGTCGTTAATTTTTCTTTTAATTGGCCCTGTGGTTGCTGTTATTGTCTCTTTCGTTAGCAAGCGTTTTCGTGTTGTGAGCAAAAACATACAGCACTCTATGGGTAACCTTACCTCGTCGGTCGAGCAGGCGGTGAAAGGGCATAAGGTAGTGATCATGTTTGGCGGTCAGGAAATAGAGCAAAACCGTTTTAAACAGAAAAACAACCACAATCGACAGCAAACCATGAAGCTTTCCGTCACATCAATCCTAAGTGTCTCGTCTATTCAAGTTATTGCGTCGATAGCGCTGGCGGTAGTGTTATACATTGCCAGTACGCCGGGCATGCTCGAAAAATTAACCGCGGGTGTGTTTATCAATGTGGTGTTTTGTATGGTAATGCTGTTGAAACCATTAAAACAGCTCACCACCATTAACAATCAATTTCAAAAGGGCATGGCTGCCTGCGCCAGCATCTTCGAAATACTCGATGAAGCTGACGAAGAGGACAGTGGCCGCACAAAAATAGAGCGAGCAACTGGCAAGATAGAATTTGATGACGTTACCTTTTCATACCCCGGCAAGCATACGCCGGCACTATCTAATGTTAGCTTTACGGCAAACCCAGGACAATCGGTTGCACTGGTTGGGCGTTCAGGAAGCGGAAAATCAACAATTTCATCGCTGCTTACGCGTTTTTATGTGCCGCAAGAGGGGCAGATACGTTTAGACGACATGCCGCTTAACGACGTAGACTTAAAAGCATTGCGCGCTCAATTCGCCGTGGTATCGCAAAATGTCACGCTGTTTAACGATACCATTGCTAATAATATTGCGTACGGTGCACGCCAAAACGTGTCTCGCAAAGAAATTGAAAATGCGGCTAGAATGGCCCACGTAGAAGAGTTTCTTGCAAATTTACCGGATGGGTTAGACACGGTGATTGGTGAAAATGGTCTAATGCTTTCCGGCGGTCAGCGCCAGCGTATTGCCATTGCAAGGGCTATTTTGGCAGAAGCGCCCATACTTATTTTAGATGAAGCAACCTCGGCGCTAGACACCGAGTCGGAACGCTTAATTCAAGATGCCTTGGAAAAGCTACAAAAGCGTTGTACTAGTATTGTGGTGGCACACCGTCTTTCAACTATCGAGAATGCAGACTGTATTATGGTAGTTGAGCAGGGGCGTATTATTGAAAAAGGTAAGCATGATGAATTGCTTGAAAAAGGCGGTCATTATGCGCAGCTCCACGCACTTCAATTTGGTGAGACTAAGTGAGCCAACCACAAAGTAAAACCCTGCACGACAATTGGTATTTTGGCCATGGATTAGTATGGCTGCTCGCACCTTTTGCTCTGCTATTTTACTTTGTTTCGGCAATTCGACGTTTACTGTTTAAAGTGGGTGTGAAAAAAGTTTTCAAAGCCGAAGTACCCGTTATTGTAGTGGGTAATATTTCGGTGGGGGGAAACGGCAAGACACCCGTTGTGTTAGCTTTAGCCGATTATTACCAAAGTCACGGCATAAAAGTAGGCATTCTTAGTCGAGGTTATGGCGCTAAATCAGCGGTTTACCCCCGACGAGTAAACGGCGACGACAATGCCGCAGAGGTGGGGGATGAGCCTAGACTACTGGCTATTAGAAGCCAGTGTGATGTGGTTATTGACCCAAATCGCGCTCGCGGCGCCGCCTATTTAACTGAAGAATTACAATGTGAATTGATTATTTGCGACGACGGACTGCAGCACTATGCATTACATCGAGACATTGAGCTTGTTGTTATGGACGATAGGAAAGTAGGGAGCGGTTATTTGCTTCCTATGGGCCCTTTGCGAGAGGGGCAATGGCGTTTAAGCACCGTGGATGCGTTAATTCACAATAGCCGCTCCATGCCGACGTTTGACCACGCCGTCGCCCCGCAATTTTTAATGACACTGGTGCCTGGCGATTTTACATCGGTATCTAACCGAGTAAAAACTTGTACGGTTGAAGAAATAAGAAAACAGGTACCGTGTAGTGCGATTGCTGGAATTGGGTCTCCCCAACGCTTTTTTAATCAGCTAAGGGATATGCAAATAACGTTATCACATACGCAGCCTTTGGCCGATCATCACGCGATGACACCTTCTGATATTCCTCAAGGTACAGTCTTGATGACCGAAAAAGATGCAGTAAAGGCGGCGTCATTCGCTCATGAAGCATGTTGGTTTTTACCCGTCAGCGCTCATCTCGCCCCAGACTTTTTTAATTTAATAGACGTAAAACTTGCAAAAGCGGGTTTAACGTTTAACAAAACGGACAGGAATAATAACAATGGCATTTGATAAAAAGCTTTTAGAAGTCTTGGCTTGCCCCGTATGCAAGGGAAAGTTAGTACTAAACGAAGATATGACGCAATTGGTATGTCGGTTTGACCGCTTAGCATTTGATATTAAGGACGGCATACCTGTTCTTATTGAGAGTAAAGCAACCGCTTTATCTTTAGATGAAGTCGACGCTACACGTTAATTCAGTATTTGTCTTCAGCGTCAGTTAAAAGCTTTGATTAAAGGCAGGAAAGATATGTCATTCACCGTTGTTATTCCCGCACGTTTCGGTTCAAGCCGCTTTCCAGGTAAGCCATTAGCGCTTATTGATGGAAAGCCCATGATTCAGCACGTAGTAGAACGGGCTAAAGAGGCGGGCGCGGAAAACATAATAGTGGCAACAGACGATGAACGTATTCAAAACGTTGTCGAAGGGTTTGCCCAAGTATGCATGACGTCTGTGGATCACCAGTCGGGCACAGAGCGCATAGCAGAAGTTATTCAAACGCAGAATATCTCTGGGGATACCATTGTAGTGAACGTCCAAGGGGACGAGCCATTTATTCCCGCTGAAAATATTAAACAGGTTGCAACTAATTTAGCTAACGCGCCTCAGTGTCAAATGGCCACGCTTTCCACTCCTATTGTGAATGTCGAGGATGTATTCAACCCAAACATAGTGAAAGTGTTGGTGAATGAAAAAGGGGAGTCTATCTACTTTTCACGCTCGCCCATTCCATTTGAACGAGACTACATGATGGCGAACCCAAACAAAGCGAATACGGCCCTATATAATCGTCATATAGGTATTTACGCGTATCGCGCCAACTATGTAAACCAGTACGTTAACTACGCGCCCAGTGCTTTAGAACAAATCGAGTCACTCGAGCAACTTCGGGCTATTTGGTACGGTGATAAAATTCACTGCGAAGTAGCGGTAGCGCCACCACCTGTTGGAATTGATACACCGGAAGATCTGGAACGCCTTTTAGAGACTATATAAAAACCAGATGGCTTTTGGAAAATGGTTTACCACGGCGTATTGTCGGTTAAAAGCCATAAAAGGCGCCATAAAAAAACGCTAGAATCAAGCCTGCCGAACAGGCAAGAAATCTAAATAACGCATATACACAGTAACAAGGGAATCGTTATGAACGTAGTTATTACGGGCGGTAATCGCGGTATAGGGCTTGCGCTTACCAAGCAATTTAAAGCACGTGGCGCAAAAGTCTATGCCACGTGTCGCAATAGTTGTGATGAGTTGAACTCTGCAGGCGTTACCATCATCAAAGGCGTTGATGTCTCTCAACCTGAAATGCTGGCAGAAAAACTCGCACCTTTAATGGATGTGAAAATTGATTTGCTCATTAATAACGCTGGGGTTCTGGGCAAAGAAAGCCTAGATGACTGGGACCCAAACACCATAGATTATCAGTTCCGTGTTAATGCCATGGGGCCGCTTCTTGTTTCCCAGACTCTCTTACCAGCGATGGCAGACAACAGTAAAATTGCGATGATCACAAGTCGTATGGGCTCGATGGCTGATAATGGCTCTGGTGGTTATTATGGCTATCGCATGTCTAAAGCTGCGTTGAATGCAGCCTCCGTATCTTTGGCAAACGATCTAAAGCCAAAAGGGATTGCTGTAGGTATTTTTCACCCTGGGTTCGTGCAAACTGAAATGGTTAATGGTGCAGGCGATATTGATGCTGATACGTGTGCCGAACGTTTGTCGCAGCGTATCGATGAGCTTAACGTGGATAATGCAGGGCGCTTTATCCATTCAAATGGTGACGAGCTACCTTGGTAGTTTTCACGTTGATGACCCAGTAACCGAGGTATAAAAACCGAGGTATCAGGTATAAAGAGTAGATAAAATAAAACCCTATCGTGAATACGCCATCGATAGGGTTTCTAGACTAGCTTTAGCTGTTAGGCTCTAGTGCAAAGTGTATGGCTACTCTGCGCCCTCCGTTGCATGCGCTTCTTCATCGTCTTGGTCTTCAGATAGTACAGCCCATACATCGTGTTCGTTAGCGTGAATGACTTCAGCCCATACACGATCGCCTGGTTTTACATCGTAAACCCCGTTTAAATGAACGAGGCCGTCCACTTCAGGCGCATCGGCATACGTTCGCCCTACCGCACCTTCGGCGTCAACGCTATCAATAACCACTTGATACTCATTACCAATTCTGGCTTTTAATCGCGCAGCGCTTATTTCACCCTGAACTTCCATGAAGCGCGCAAGGCGTTCTTGTTTTATATTTTCTGGTACTGGGTCGGGTAGGTCGTTTGCTCTTGCCCCTTCAACAGGTGAATAAGCGAATGCACCAACGCGATCAAGCTGGGCTTCCCGTAGAAAGTCTAAAAGTTCTTCAAACTCTTCTTCTGTTTCTCCTGGAAATCCAACGATAAACGTAGAGCGAATTACCAATGACGGGCATTGTTCACGCCATTTTTTAACGCGCTCTAGTACTCTTTCTGCACTACCTGGGCGCTTCATAAGTCTAAGAATGCGCTTATTGGCGTGCTGGAATGGAATATCAAGATAAGGCAGAATTTTACCATCATTCATCACTGGAATGAGGTCATCAACATGGGGGTAGGGGTAAACGTAGTGAAGGCGTACCCAAATTCCCATTTCACCCAGTTGCTCGCAAAGCTGTTGCATGTGAGTCTTCACCGGCATGCCGTTCCAGAACCCTGTTCTGTGTTTTACATCTACACCGTACGCACTGGTATCTTGAGAGATAACCAATAGCTCTTTCACGCCCGCCTCTTTTAATCGTTTGGCCTCATCAAGCACGTTGCCTACAGGGCGGCTAACTAAATCTCCACGCATTGAGGGGATAATGCAGAATGTGCAGCGGTGGTTGCAGCCTTCTGAAATTTTTAAATATGCGTAATGGCGGGGCGTTAGT
This sequence comes from Alteromonas infernus, assembly GCF_902705815.1. Classification (NCBI taxonomy): domain Bacteria; kingdom Pseudomonadati; phylum Pseudomonadota; class Gammaproteobacteria; order Alteromonadales; family Alteromonadaceae; genus Alteromonas; species Alteromonas infernus. The sequence goes on along the minus strand of NZ_CACSIG010000020.1, from coordinate 86,548 downwards.
TTCACACCGTGATCAGGAATAAGATCTGCAAACGGATTATGCTGAGGCTTCGGTAAATGCTCGTGTACTTGCTCTACTACCGTCTCGTATGCATGAGGGCCGGTAATAGCCAAGACATTTGGGTGTAGCTCTCGAATTTCGTCTTCTTTTACCCCTAAGCAACCCGTTACAATAACTTTGCCATTTTCTTTTAATGCTTCACCAATGGTATCTAACGATTCTTCAACTGCGGCGTCAATGAACCCACAAGTGTTGACGATAACGAGATCAGCATCGTTGTAGGTAGGCACTACGTCATAACCTTCGGTGCGAAGTTGAGTAAGAATACGTTCAGAATCAACCAAATTCTTAGGGCACCCTAAGCTGACAAAACCAATTCTGCTACCTACACCTTGTTGTGAAGATTGATTGTCACTCAGTACTTTGACCGGTGTTTCAAGCGTTGTGGTTTTGTTTGCGACTTTGTTTGGATCAAACGTTTCTACTGTCATCTAAAATATCACCCGAAAAATGACTGTGCTTAAAATGGCCGCGGATTATACAGGAAGTCATACCAATGCGCAGTAGTTTTAGGTTACAAATGCGCTTTTAGCTAGACAAAGTTCAGCAGGTGTACAACCAACGTTACCGCGTTAATTAAAGGCTAAGCGCTATATTTTTAAAAAAGCCATTATTATTCATGAAAAAAGGTAACGCGGCGCGGTAGAGGCACGGTCTGACATTTTGCGACCTTTTAAATAAAGGGCTATGAGAAGAAATACTAAAACCCTGCCTGTTTAAAATTTTGAAGTTATCCCCACTTTAGTATCTTCCTGATACAAAACTTCAATAAAGAAGCGTATTAAGCGCTGTTCAAAAGTGGAAATGAAAAAAGTGAACCCATGTTAAAACTCCCACTTTCTTATTACGACGAATCTGGGCGCATCCTTCCTCCTCGTTGGCTGTATAGCGTATTTATTCTTTTATGCATCGATTGGCTAGCGTTTATCTTTTCCTTAGCGTCTCGAACACAAACCAGTGAGTTACTTGCGTTTTTCTACCCACAAAAAGAAAGTTTAGGTCTTGGGCTTTTGGCAAGCCTACCGGTTTTTCTGGCACTGGTGTTAGTCAGTCAGCGAGAGAGACTGTGGAAAAAAGGCTACCTCAACTGGCGCCGTTGGGTAATTCCGCTAGCACAAATTGGCGTGGTATTATTGCTGTGTGTACAACTCTATTATGCTATGCATCATCATTGGGGGTTTGAATACATTACCGGTGTTAAAATGGCATTCTATAGCATTGCGCTTTATACCATATCAAAAAGCCGTCACTTGAAGTGGATGGTAGAAGATTGGAAAGCGCCTAACCCTTAAAGGTAAAGGCGCTTAACGAGATGAAAGGGGCTGGCCCTTAGTGATGCGCTTTGTGGTTGGCAAGGGCCTGTTCATAATAAGCAAACACACTAATTTGACTATCGTTAACAAGGCGCTCGTAACAGATTCCAGCGAGTGCATACGTATTATCGCCCACTTTTAAAAATACTGAAGGCGCTTTAGGGTTAGATTGATCGTAAATCCACTCACCATCTAATTGCGCTTTCAAAATCTCACCTATATACGCGCCAAAAATATTGCAGATGGTAAAGACCGCTTCGTCTTCTAGAGCTAAGTCGTGGTATTTATCAACAAAGCTAAGCAGAACGTCATCAACTAAAGCAACACTCTCTGGTGAGTTGTCGAGTACTATATTGAACTCATCGGCTGCGGTTACTGCTGCGTCTTTAGCGCAGTCTGACATTAATTTATTGAGTTCATCTGGTGACATCTTGTTCTCCTTCTCAACGAGAATGGCATTGGTATTGTAACCAATAATTGAATAAGTAAACCTGGTTGCTAGTCAAAATTACATTAACTTGCGCATAAAATTAGCTGATAGAAAGCGTTTTGTTTTCATTAACAGAAAACGCGCTACATCGAGCAAACGCGCACTAAGCAAGCCCTTACTGTTTGGTAGCTATTGTGCGTAAGTTATCGGCCAAAGTCTATTTTTGTCCAGTTAATCTGTTAATCACACTCGCCGCTGCGAACATACCAAATGTCGCAGTAACAGTAACAACAGCCCCAAAACCGCCTGCACAATCGAGTCGAGTTCCTCCCTCCATTGCCGACTTGTTATAGCACACTGAGCCATCTGGTTGCGGGTAACGCAACTGCTCAGTAGAATAAATGCATTCCACACCAAAGCGGCGCTTAGGGTTCTTGCTAAAATTGTAGTTTCTGCGAAGTTCACTGCGCAATTTGGCAGCTAGCGGGTCTTGCGTCGTCTTAGCTAGGTCGCCTTTGGTCACCTGTGTGGGGTCTATCTGGCCGCCAGCGCCACCTACCGTAACAATAGGGATTTTGTTGCGTTTACAGTGAGCAATCATAGCGGCTTTTGCACGTATGCTGTCAGTAGCATCAACCACTGTATCCATTTCTTTGGTCAAAAGCGTAGCTGTATTGTCAGGCGTGACAAAATCTTCAACACAGTTTACTTTGCAATTAGGGTTTATTAGCGCAATACGCGACGCAATGGCCTCGACCTTTGGTTCGCCTATCGTATTTGAAAGTGCGTGAATCTGACGGTTTGTGTTAGTAACGCAGACATCGTCTAAATCAATAAGTGTGATTGTGCCAACGCCCGAACGGGCTAGCGCTTCGGCAGTCCAACTTCCTACGCCACCAATACCGACAACGGCGACGTGGCTATTGGCTAAATTATTGGTTTGTTGCGCGCCGTACAAACGCACAATACCACCTAAACGAGGATCATCAGACATGCTTTACTTCACTTAACAATTAAACAATACGGACGTGGGTTAGCGATAAAACGCGTAAACACACTAGCAGGGCGCGCATCATCTCAAAAGTGAATACCAAAGATCAATACACTCCAGTTTTTTCGAATAATAAATCCGATTTTAAGCAACATACGTTCTACACAATACATGTTTTAATAAACTCATTTTTTAATGAGATAGAAAAAAGGGGCAGGGAAATGGGCTTACTCGTTGACGGAAAATGGCAAGATAAGTGGTACGATACCAGTAAAAGCGGTGGGAAATTTGAACGCCAGGCATCCAAATTTCGTGACACAGTCAACAGCGATGACAACGGGACATTCACAGTTGAATCAGGCCGTTATCACCTATACGTATCTTTAGCCTGTCCATGGGCGCATAGAGCACTCATTTTTAGAAAGCTAAAGGGGCTGGAAGCGCATATAGATGTCTCTGTTGTTCACCCTGAAATGCTTGATAACGGATGGGAGTTTAAAGACTATCCAGGGTCAACTGAAGACAAGCTTTACGGGTTTGATTATGCCCACCAGATCTACACGAAAGCCGAACCCGAAATAACGAGTCGTGTTACCGTTCCCGTTTTATGGGACAAACAAACCGAAACCATCGTTAATAATGAATCGGCCGAGATCATTCGCATTTTCAACAGTGGATTTGACGCACTTACTAACAACCACGATGACTATTACCCTGAAGCCCTTCGCGAAGAAATCGATACCATTAACAACATGGTATATCACGACATCAATAATGGTGTGTATAAGGCGGGGTTTGCTACAACACAAGAGGCTTACGAAGAGGCGGTGAATGCTTTGTTCCATGCTTTAGATATGGTTGAAGAAAGACTGAGTAAACAACGCTATTTGGTTGGCAGTCAAATCACCGAAGCCGATTGGCGTTTATTTACCACGCTAATTCGCTTTGACGCGGTTTATCACGGTCACTTCAAATGTAATAAGAAGCAAATTGCAGATTATCCGAATATATTCGGCTATATGAAAGAACTCTATCAGGTGCCGGGTGTTGCTGATACGGTGAATTTTGATCATATCAAGAGACATTATTATTACAGCCATACCATGATAAACCCAACGCAAGTCATCCCGGTAGGGCCCGAGCAAGACCTTATGTCGGCCCATGGCCGCGAAAGTATCGAGTAATGGCTTTTTAGTAAGAATTTAAGGTAGGTACAAGCTATGTCGTTCACAGTTAACGCGCAAAAAACGATAGAAAAAGTCGTCACGGGTATGCCAACCAGCGACGGTGCAGGCGTGTCACTCACACGTATCATCGGCCAACCCGATCTGCCTCGATTAGATCCATTTCTCATGCTAGATTTTTTTGGTTCAGATAACCCTGGTGAGTATATAGCGGGTTTTCCACCTCATCCTCATCGAGGGTTTCAGACCGTTACCTATATGCTTGCAGGTAAAATGCGTCACAAGGACTCTGTGGGTAATGAGGGCGTGATTGATGCAGGGGGAATTCAATGGATGAACGCAGGCAGAGGCATTATTCATGAGGAAATGCCGGAGCAAGAAGAGGGTTTATTGCAAGGCTTTCAGTTGTGGGTAAACCTACCCGCAATTGAGAAGATGTCAGCGCCCAACTATCAAGATATTCAGCCGGATAGTGTTCCAATGGCGCACATTCAAAATGCAGACGTAAAAGTATTAGCAGGAGCGATTGAAGGAGTACAAGGGCCTGTTAAGACAACCGCCGTATCGCCCACCTTTTTAGACGTGGCATTGAAAAGCGGGCCTTCTGAAATTACCATGAGTTCAGATGAATCTGCATTTATCTATGTTTACGAAGGTGATGTCGTTATTAATAAAGGTGATCAGGGCAACGAAACTATTCTGGAACAAGGAGAGCTTGGCGTTTTATCACAGAAGGGAACGCAGCTTTGTGTTTCGACTGATACGGAATGTAAGTTTATAGTAGTATCGGGTAAGCCTATTAACGAGCCTGTGGTTCAATATGGCCCTTTTGTGATGAACTCTCAGCAAGAAATTGTTCAGGCGTTTAATGATTATCAAAGCGGTGTATTAGCAAAGTAAGGGCATAAGCTTTTTTACTTTAGAACCGCTTGGCTTACAACAGGCACTTTCCTATTATTCAAAATAATCATCATTAACGTGCCTCTTAAAACCGCGTGTACTATGAGTTAACGCGCTAAGTACGCGCATTTGAGCCCGTATGTGGGCAATTGCTGCCTTTTCACAAATTGAAATAGTAATTCACTCCCCCTAATGATTTAATATCACTATGTTTAAATACATGTTTTCTTCTCTTTTACGATGTCATCAAAAAGGCGCTTAGCGCTTTAAGGTCGTAAAAAGCATTAAAGTAATCATAAATAGTTAAAACACAGGGAATTTCGATCCAAATGGCAACCCCAATTACCTGCTTTAAAGCATACGATATTCGTGGCGAACTTAACTCACAGCTAACCGAAGAGGTAGCGTACCGAATTGGCTATGCTTTTGCTCAAGAATTAAATGCGAAAACCGTTGTCGTTGGCAGTGATGTGCGTCTTACGTCCACGCCATTAAAACTAGCGTTAAGCGCAGGCCTCATAGACGCTGGTGCAACAGTTACTGACATTGGCATGGCAGGAACCGAAGAAATTTATTTCGCTACAAAGCACCTTGGTGTGGACGGCGGTATTGAAGTAACAGCAAGCCACAACCCCATCAATTACAACGGCATGAAGCTGGTAAAAGCGGGTTCTGTTCCTATTAGCGGTGACACAGGCTTAAACGCAATAAAAGAGAAAGCGGAAGCGTTAGGCGACGATTACGTGTCAGAACGGTTAGCGCACTACACTAACGGTGTAACGATCGATGCCGACGCGTTCTTTAACGGTACTGCTCATGTAAACGAAGTTAAGCTTTCTAACACTGGTAAATACGCGGTTAAGTCGTGTATGTCTGACTATGTTTCTCACATGCTGTCTTATGTGAATTTAAGTAATTTTACGCCGCTAAAAGTTGTGGTGAACGCTGGTAATGGCGCCGCAGGCCCAGCACTAGACGCTATCGAGAAAGAAATGAAGTCGCAGGGCGTACCCATTGAATTTATAAAAGTACACCACGACGCGGATGGTACATTTCCAAACGGTATTCCTAACCCATTACTACCAGAAAATCGTGCCGATACTGCTGATGCGGTTAAAGCGTCGGGTGCTGATTTTGGTATCGCGTGGGATGGCGACTTCGACCGCTGTTTCTTGTTTGATGCAGACGGTGAATTTATTGAGGGATACTACATTGTTGGCTTGCTGGCTGAAGCGTTTATCGAGAAAAATACCGACAGCAAAATTATTTACGACCCACGCGTGTATTGGAATACAGAAGATATCGTAGCGAACGCCGGCGGTACCCCCATCAAATCAAAAACCGGTCATGCGTTTATTAAAGAACGTATGCGCAAAGAAGATGCGGTGTATGGCGGAGAAATGAGTGCGCACCACTATTTCAGAGATTTTGCGTACTGTGATTCAGGTATGATCCCTTGGCTACTCATTGCTGAACTTGTTTGCGTGAAAAAACAAACGCTAGCAAGCATGGTAAAAGCGCGTATTGAAGCGTTTCCATCATCAGGTGAAATCAATAGCAAGCTTAAAGATGCTGACGCAGCACTTGAGCGTGTAACGAGTAAATATAAACCTCAGGCTAGCGTTATAGATAAAACGGATGGCTTAGGTTTAGAATTTGGAAACTGGCGCTTTAATTTGCGCAAATCGAACACTGAGCCAGTTATTCGTCTAAATGTTGAAAGTAAAGGCGACATTGCCTTGATGGAAGAGAAGACAGAAGCACTGCTTACACTTATTCGCGAAGAGTAATCAACGCGATTAACGGCAGTCTGTTCATTTAAGTCATGTAAAAGCGATAGGGCGACAATACTTTAAAAAGTTTGTCGCCTTTTTTTAAATTGAAAAAAACGCAAAACTTCAAACAGTTACACTGGTTACGTGTAACCAAGGTGATTTTTTTTAAGATGTCTAACGCGAAAATAATTCACGTAACGTGTTGGCTTTTTTAAGCGATTAAATAAATCATCCACGCGTGGCAAATTACCACAACGCTGGTTAGCCCCATACGAAGGCTAATGTAGCTTACCACTTGCTCTTTAGGTAGGCTAAGGGTGAACTTGTCATACATGAGCACAGCCACATAGCTTAATGACAATACACCAAACACTTTGACATCATTTGAAAATACCAAGCACAGCCAGCCGATAATGGTAGGCAACATGGCAATGAACATCTGTTTGTCATAACGCTGATTACTAATTGCATCCCACCAATGAATACCACCGAAAAAAGACAACAATACGGCAGAGTACTGTACAAAATAAACCGCACTTTGAGTAAGGGGCAATAAATTGAATTGGTATGCTAATGGCATAGCGACAAAGGGGATAAGACCTGCAATACCTAGCAAAACGGCAGAATAGGGCATTGATGTTCCTTTAATACAATTTTCTAAAACAAAAATAGCGCCATAGAGGCGCTATTTTTACTATCAAGAGTAATACTTAGTTCCGTATTACTTGATTGGCGTGTACTTACGCTGGCTGTGACCAGTGTATAACTGACGAGGACGACCAATTTTTTGCTTAGGGTCGCTCATCATTTCATGCCAGTGAGAAATCCAGCCTACTGTACGAGACAGGGCGAAGATACAGGTAAACATGTTTGTAGGAATACCAATAGCTTTTAGTACGATACCTGAGTAGAAGTCTACGTTCGGGAACAGTTTCTTCTCTGCGAAGTAAGGGTCGCTCAACGCAATTTTTTCAAGTTCCATTGCTACTTCTAGCAGCGGGTCTTTCACGTTAAGTTCGCTCAATACTTCGTGGCAGCTTTCACGCATTACTGTAGCACGTGGGTCGTGGTTTTTATAAACACGGTGACCGAAGCCCATCAGACGGAACGGGTCGTTCTTGTCTTTAGCACGAGCGATAAACTCAGGAATGCGGTCAACTGTACCGATTTCTTCTAGCATGTTAAGACATGCTTCGTTTGCACCACCGTGAGCAGGCCCCCAAAGTGACGCAACACCTGCCGCAATACACGCGTAAGGGTTAGCGCCAGACGAACCAGCAAGACGTACCGTTGAGGTAGACGCGTTTTGCTCGTGGTCAGCGTGAAGAGTAAAGATACGGTCCATCGCACGCTCTACAGCAGGGCTGATTTGAAATTCTTCTGCAGGTACAGAGAACATCATGTTCAGGAAGTTAGCTGCATAGCTTAGGTCGTTACGTGGATATACGAAAGGCTGACCGATGTTGTATTTATAACACATAGCAACAAGGGTAGGCATTTTCGCAATTAGACGGTGAGCGCTGCGAATACGCTGCTCTTCGTTAGAAACGTCTAAATCACTGTGATAGAACGAAGACATAGCGCCAACGGTACCACATAGCATTGCCATAGGGTGCGCGTCGTTGCGGAAACCGTGGAAGAACATGTTAATTTGTTCATGTACCATGGTGTGACGAGTAATTGTCTCTTTGAATTCTTCGTACTGTTCTTTTGTTGGTGCATCACCGTGAAGAAGCATGTGACAAACTTCAAGATAGTCTGCGTCACGCGCTAGTTCTTCAATAGGGAAACCGCGGTGTAATAATACACCTTGAGCGCCATCAATGTAGGTAATTGAAGACTCGCAAGATCCTGTCGCCATAAAACCTGGGTCGTACGTGAAATAACCGTGTTGGCCTACCGTACGGACGTCGATTACATCTTGTCCTTCAGTGCCAGACAAGATAGGAAGCTCGATTTCCTTACCGCCGGCTTTAAGAATGGCTTTCTGATCTGCCATAAAATGCTCTCCTCAGAATGGTTCTGTTTGCAGCGAAAACGGACGAAAATATCCGCTTCGTTGGGAAAAGTGGGCGTATTTGTACTTTATTATGCACCAACAAGTCAATTTAATTGCATATTTGAACAATAAATATTCCAAATTGCTTAAAAAAATACTAGCAATCGGATAACGATTAATTAACTTGCTGGGAATTCACTTTGCCCGATACGGTGCAATTATCAATGGCTTTTCGACAAAGGTAAACCACCGATCGATAAATATATTAACAGGTTAGTTTAAAAAGTAACCTTTTGATGAGGAATAATTACCCATACAGATTAAAAGTGCTTAATTTCTTATTGATATGCATAGTTATTCCCAGTGCCTGCTGGTAAACTTCAAAACGCTGTAATTGCGCGCGTTTCGACGTGTTGCGCTCAATTTTGAACTCTTTTTAATCAAAATAATGACTATAAAAGTACAGATAAAGACTAAAGTCTTACTACGGCACAAAAAATTGTAATTATATACTACGCTGGATATACTCAGCGGTGCTTTGGAATCGGAATAATCATTCTGTTACAAGCATTAAAGAATAATTCACAAATTGTTAACAACTCAATGGATGAGGCAATTAACAGGTTAAAAATCGAATTCACTTACTCAGGACATAATAAAGGTAAGAAATTCATTATCCCCTACGGATTAAACAGGCATACATTGTGAAAAAGCAAAGACCAGTAAATTTAGAACTCAATACTATTAAATTTCCGCCCTCTGCTATTTCGTCAATTCTCCACCGTGTAACCGGTGTTGCAATGTTCTTCGCGCTTCTTTTCGTTATTTGGGCTTGGGCAGTTTCTGTTCACTCGGCTGAAGGTTTCGCGAACGTACAAGCAATCATGGACGGTTTCCTTGGAAAATTTGTCGCAATTGGCACAGCCTCAGCGCTGACGTATCACATTCTAGGCGGCCTAAGACACGTTGTTATGGATTTAGGTCACTGGGAAGAACTAGAGTCGGGCAATACAAGTGCTAAAGCAGTTATCGCACTTTGGGTTGTACTGACCGTAGTATTGGGAGTTGCATTATGGTAACCAACCAAGCAAGCATAAAGCGTGACGGCGTACAAGACTACGTATCTCTTCGCGCAACAGCAGCGATAATTTTCGCGTACTCGGTTTTCATGGCGTGGTTTTTTATTACCACCGATAACTTAACGTTTATCGAATGGCGAGGTTTGTTCTCTGGCCTAGCTATGAAAGTTTTCACATTGGCAGCACTAGTAGCAGTGATGATCCACGTGCGTATCGGCCTTTGGCAGGTACTTACAGACTATGTTAAAGCGACAGGTCTACGTGCGGTACTACAATATATATTAAATATCATCGCGTTCGGCTACGTAGCTGTGGGCCTATTCGTATTGTGGGGAGTGTAAAATGAGTTTACCCGTTCACGAGTTTGATGCAGTAGTAATTGGTGCCGGCGGTGCAGGTATGCGCGCAGCACTCCAGATTTCAGAGTCTGGTAAATCTTGCGCTCTGCTTTCAAAAGTATTTCCAACCCGTTCTCACACTGTGTCTGCACAAGGTGGTATTACCGTAGCATTGGGTAATTCACACGAAGACAACTGGGAATGGCACATGTATGACACCGTAAAGGGGTCAGATTATATCGGTGACCAAGACGCTATCGAATACATGTGTAAGACAGGACCTGAAGCAATCATTGAGATGGAGAACATGGGTCTTCCTTTCTCTCGCTTCGAAAACGGTAAAATTTACCAGCGTCCTTTTGGTGGTCAGTCTAAGAACTTTGGTGGCGAGCAGGGTGCTCGTACGGCAGCAGCGGCTGACCGTACCGGTCACGCACTTCTTCACCTTCTTTACCAACAAAACGTAAAGAATAAAACAAAAGTATTTTCTGAGTGGTACGCGCTAGATTTAGTGAAAAACCAAGACGGTGACGTAGTAGGTTGTACAGCAATCGACATCGAATCTGGCGAAGTAGTTTACTTCAAGTCGCGCGCTGTTGTACTTGCAACGGGTGGTGCAGGGCGTATCTATGCGTCTACCACAAACGCACACATCAATACCGGTGACGGTGTGGGTATGGCGCTTCGTGCAGGTGTTGCAGTTCAGGATATGGAAATGTGGCAGTTCCACCCAACGGGTATTGCTGGCGCAGGTACATTGGTTACCGAAGGTTGTCGCGGTGAAGGTGGTTACCTTCTAAACAAAGACGGCGAGCGCTTCATGGAACGTTATGCGCCAAACGCGAAAGACCTTGCTGGTCGTGACGTTGTTGCTCGTTCAATGATGACGGAGATTCGCGAAGGTCGCGGTTGTGAAGGCCCATGGGGTACACACATTAAGCTTAAGCTTGATCACCTTGGTAAAGACGTTCTTGAATCGCGTCTACCTGGTATCCTTGAGCTATCCCGTACGTTTGCACACGTTGACCCAGTAAAAGAGCCAATTCCAGTAATTCCTACTTGTCACTATATGATGGGTGGTATTCCAACTAACGTTGATGGCCAATGTCTAACGGTTGATGAAAACGGTAACGACAAGGTTGTTAATGGTCTATTTGCTTGTGGTGAGATTGCTTGTGTATCGGTACACGGCGCTAACCGCCTTGGCGGTAACTCGCTACTTGACCTTGTTGTATTCGGTCGTGCGACTGGCTTACACCTTGGTAAGACATTATCTGATATGGCCCCAACGCGCGACGCGTCAGAATCTGATCTTGAAGCGTCAATGGCTCGTTTCAATCGTTGGGAAAATTCAGAAAAAGGCAAGGGCGAAGACCCAGTCCAAATTAAGAAAGATTTGCAAGAATGTATGCAGCTTAACTTCTCGGTATTCCGTGAAGGTGACGCAATGGCGGAAGGACTTAAAGAGCTTAGCGAAATTCGTGAGCGCCTCAAGAATGCTCGCCTTGACGACAAGAGTTCAGACTTCAATACCCAACGTATAGAGTGTTTAGAACTTGATAACCTTATGGAAACCGCGTACAGCACGGCAGTAGCAGCGAACTTCAGAACGGAAAGCCGTGGTGCACACAGCCGCTTCGACTTCCCGGACCGAGATGATGATAACTGGCTATGTCACAGCATTTATGATCCGAACACGGATAAAATGATTAAACGTGAAGTGAATATGGCGCCTAAGCTTAGGGAAGCATTCCCGCCTAAAGTGCGTTCATATTAAGAGAGGCAACGATCATGCAATTAACTTTTTCGATTTATCGTTATAACCCAGAAGTAGATGCGAAGCCTCGCATGCAAGACTACACTCTAGAAGTAGAGGAAGGTCAAGACATGATGGTGCTAGATGCGCTACTTGCACTTAAAGAGCAGGATCCGACGCTTTCTTTCCGTCGCTCATGCCGCGAAGGTGTATGTGGTTCTGACGGTGTAAACATGAACGGCAAAAACGGCCTAGCATGTATTACTCCACTTTCTGCGCTGGGCAAAGGCAAAATAGTCGTTCGTCCACTTCCAGGTCTACCTGTTGTACGTGACCTTGTTGTTGATATGACGCAGTTCTATACACAGTACGAAAAGATTAAGCCTTTCTTAATTAACGACAGCAAGCAGCCGCCGGCTCGTGAGCACCTTCAGTCACCTGAAGAGCGCGCTAAGTTAGATGGTTTATATGAGTGTATCTTATGTGCATGCTGTTCGACGTCTTGCCCATCATTTTGGTGGAACCCTGACAAGTTTATCGGTCCGGCCGGTCTACTTCACGCTTATCGATTCTTAATTGATAGCCGTGACACTGCGACAGAAGAGCGTCTTAACGAGCTTGACGATGCATTCAGCGTATTCCGCTGTCACGGTATCATGAACTGTGTAAGTGTATGTCCTAAAGGATTGAACCCAACAAAAGCTATTGGCCAAATCAAGTCAATGCTTTTACAACGGGCTGTTTAGTACTATAGTCTGATAACTTCCTAAGTTATAGATGCGATACGCTAAATAGCCATCCAATAAGGATGGCTATTTTTTTATATATTCTCCGTTATAACACTTGGTTATGCTGAGAATAACCTTATAATACATCTTGATTGTTAACTAGATTTTATAAAACGTAGCAAGGCAAATTAAATGCAAGAAAGCGTGATGAAAGCGTGGTGGGATTCCTCGCACATGGCAGGTGCCAACGCTGCCTATGTTGAAGAGTTGTATGAAACCTATTTAGAAGACCCGCAAAGTGTCTATGAAAATTGGCGACAAATCTTCGATAACCTCCCCAAAGTCGATGGCGTAGAGTTAGAAACCAATCATACAACTATTAAGAATCAATTTAGGCAACTTGCTGCGTTAGGGCCAACCGCCCGCATGTCTAGTCCGTCTTCTCCTTCTGCTAATGTCTCAGACGACAGGCAAGTTAAAGTCCTTCAGTTAATTAACGCGTTCCGCTTCCGCGGTCACCAACACGCAAACTTAGACCCACTTGGTCTATGGCAGCAAGAGCGTGTGCGCGACTTAGAACTTTCTCACCACAGCCTATCTGAGCAAGATTTCGATTCGGTTTTCAACGTGGGTTCTTATGCTATCGGCAAAGAGTCAATGCCACTTGGAGAACTGTTTAAATCGCTTAACAGAACTTACTGCGGGTCTATCGGTGCAGAGTACATGCACATTACCGACACTGAACAAAAGCGTTGGTTACAGCAAAAGATAGAATCTGTTCAGGCCAAGCCTGAAATTTCTCGTGATGAGAAGTTAGGTATTCTTAAAGGCCTTACTGCGGCCGACGGCATGGAAAAATACTTGGGTTCTAAATTCCCAGGTGCAAAGCGTTTCTCTCTAGAAGGCGGCGATGCGCTAATTCCTATGCTTAAAGGCTTGATCACAAAAGCGGGCACTGCGGGTACCAAAGAAGTGGTTATCGGCATGGCTCACCGTGGTCGATTGAACGTATTGGTAAACGTACTGGGTAAAAACCCGTCAGTACTGTTTGACGAATTCTCTGGTAAACACGACGACTCGCTAGGTGCGGGTGACGTGAAATACCACGCCGGTTTCTCTTCAGACTTTGCAACGCCAGGTGGCAATGTTCACCTAGCGCTAGCGTTTAACCCGTCTCACCTTGAAATTGTTAACCCGGTAGTTATGGGGTCGGTACGCGCTCGTTTAGCACGTCGTGATAACGACACTAACACAGTGTTGCCAATAACTATCCACGGTGACTCTGCTATTGCGGGTCAGGGTGTAGTTCAAGAAACCTTTAATATGTCACAAACTCGCGGTTTTGCTGTGGGTGGCACCGTTCGCATTGTGGTAAACAACCAAGTTGGCTTTACCACGTCGAAAACAGAAGATACCCGTTCAACGCAATACTGTACCGACATCGCGAAAATGGTGCAGGCGCCAATTTTCCATGTTAACTCAGATGACCCAGAAGCGGTTGCCTTTGTTACACAGCTTGCGCTTGAGTATCGCAACAAGTTTAAGAAAGACGTGGTAATTGACCTTGTTTGTTACCGTCGTCATGGTCACAACGAAGCGGATGAGCCGAATGCAACGCAGCCGTTGATGTACCAAAAATTTAAAAAGACACCCTGTACCGCGTGTGCTATATGCTGACCAACTTATAGCTGAAGGCGTAATTGAGCAACGGGATGCAGACCGCTACCTTGAAGAGTATCGTGAAGCGTTGGATCACGGCGCTTGTGTTGTAGAAGAGTGGCGTCCAATGACCGAGCACAGTGTTGACTGGTCTCCGTATCTTGGACACGACTGGGATACGCCTTACGATGGCGCACTTTCAGTTGAGAAGCTTAAAGAGCTAGGTGAGTCAATCACTACTATTCCTGAAGATCATAAGCTTCAGTCTCGTGTAAATAAGCTGTACCAAGACCGTAAGGCTATGGTTGCAGGCGAGAAGAAGTTAGATTGGGGGATGGCTGAAAACTTAGCCTATGCCACTATCGTTGACGCCGGCGAAGATATTCGCATTACGGGTCAGGATTCTGGCCGTGGTACTTTCTTCCACCGTCACGCGGTATTACACAATCAAAAAGACGCATCGACGTATATGCCTCTGCAGCATATTCGCGAAGGTCAGGGTGAAATTGAAATTTACGACTCTGTGCTTTCGGAAGAAGCAGTAATGGCATTTGAATACGGCTATGCGACGGCAGAGCCAACGTGCCTGACCATTTGGGAAGCCCAGTTTGGTGACTTCGCTAACGGCGCACAGGTTGTATTCGACCAATTCTTAAGTTCAGGTGAAGCAAAGTGGGGCCGTTTGTGTGGTCTAACCGTTTTACTTCCACATGGTTATGAAGGTCAAGGCCCAGAGCATAGTTCTGCACGCCTTGAACGTTTCCTTCAGATGTGTGCTGATCACAACTGGCAAGTGTGTGTGCCGTCTACACCTGCACAGGTATACAACATGCTTCGTCGCCAAGTGGTTCGCCCAATGCGTAAACCGCTTATCGTCATGTCGCCTAAGTCATTATTACGTCACCCAATGGCGGTATCTTCGTTAGAAGAGCTAGCGGAAGGTAAATTCCACAACGTGATAGATGAAATTGACGACATTGATCCGAAGAACGTGAAGCGTGTTGTTATGTGTTCGGGCAAGGTTTACTACGATTTGTTAGACCAGCGCCGTAAAAATGAGCAAACAGACGTTGCAATCATCCGTTTAGAGCAACTTTATCCATTCCCACAAGAAGAATGCGCTAAAGTTGTGGCACAATACAGCCATGTCAAAGATTGGGTTTGGTGTCAAGAAGAGCCTCAAAACCAAGGCGCTTGGTACTGTAGCCAACACCATTTCTGGCAAGCAATTCCAGATGGTGCGAAATTAACATATGCAGGCCGTGATGCATCCTCGTCACCTGCAGTAGGTTATGTATCCGTTCACAACCAGCAACAGAAAGCCCTGGTTGAAAACGCACTCACAATTAAATAAGGAACAGTAATGACAATTGAGATAAAAGTTCCGGTTCTACCTGAGTCAGTTGCCGATGCCACCATTGCAACCTGGCACGTTAAGGCCGGTGACGCAGTTAAACGAGACCAGAACCTGGTTGATATTGAAACTGATAAAGTGGTTTTAGAAGTTGTGGCGCCAGCGGACGGTACAATTGGTGAGATCCTAAACGAAGAGGGTGCAACAGTTTTAGGCGAGCAAGTAATCGCAAAGCTAGAGAAGGGCGGCGCAGCTGCAGCTTCTGAGCCGAAAGCTAAGAGTGAGTCTAAAGAAGAGTCTAAAGAAGAAGCTGCTCCAGCGGCTTCTGGCAAAGCATCTGACGTGAAAGTACCTGTTCTTCCAGAATCTGTTGCTGATGCAACCATTGCTACTTGGCATGTTGCGGTAGGCGAAGCGGTGTCTCGTGACCAAAACTTGGTTGACATTGAAACTGACAAGGTCGTACTTGAAGTGGTAGCGCCTGCAGATGGTTCTCTTGCAGAAATCATCGCTGAAGAAGGCGCAACAGTGACAGCTGAAGAAGTTATTGCCAAGTTTGTTGAAGGCGCTGCAGGCGGTGCATCAGCACCAGCGGCTTCAGAAGAGAGCGATGACAACGACGAAAGCAGCGATGCGCTTAGCCCATCTGTACGTCGTCTTCTAGCTGAGAAAGGCGTAGATGCGTCTAAAGTTAAGGGTACGGGCAAAAATGGCCGTATCACTAAAGAAGACGTTGAAAAGTACCTAAAAGGTGGTGACAGTGCTCAAAAATCAGCGCCTGCATCAACCGAGTCAGCGCCAGCGGAATTGCCAACGGGCAACCGCACTGAGAAGCGTGTACCTATGACGCGTCTTCGTAAAACAATTGCTAATCGTCTTCTTGAAGCGAAAAACTCAACAGCAATGTTGACTACGTTTAACGAAGTCAACATGAAGCCTATTATGGACCTTCGTAAGCAGTATCAAGAAAGCTTCGAGAAGCGTCACGGTATTCGTCTTGGCTTTATGTCTTTCTACGTGAAAGCCGTAACTGAAGCGCTTAAGCGTTTTCCTGAAGTTAACGCGTCTATCGACGGTGATGATATTGTTTATCACAACTATTTCGATGTATCGATTGCTGTTTCTACACCGCGTGGCCTTGTGACACCAGTACTTAAAGATACTGACACACTGGGTATGGCGGGTGTTGAAAAAGGAATTAAGGAACTAGCACTTAAAGGCCGTGACGGTAAGCTGTCACTCGCTGAACTACAAGGTGGTAATTTCACAATCACCAACGGTGGTGTGTTTGGTTCACTAATGTCTACACCAATCATTAACCCGCCACAAAGCGCAATTCTTGGTATGCACAAAATCCAAGATCGCCCAATGGCAGTTAATGGCAAAGTAGAAATTCTACCAATGATGTACCTAGCGCTTTCTTATGACCACCGTATTATCGATGGTAAAGAATCGGTAGGGTTCTTGGTAACCGTTAAAGAGATGCTAGAAGATCCAACACGTCTATTACTAGACGTTTAAGGTTTTCATCTCGCGGAATTGTGGTTGGGTGCTTCGCATGCGTAAGTTTGCTTAGCACCTAACGCAACGCTGATATTTGCCCTATAATATCAGTCAAACTAATCAAGTCGCATTTGCGGCTTTTGTCTTACTAAAAATCGGATAGAAACACCATGAATTTGCATGAATACCAAGGTAAGCAGCTATTCAAAGAATACGGCTTGCCTGTTTCTGAAGGATACGCAGCAGACACTGCTCAAGGTGCTGTAGAAGCCGCTGACCGAATCGGCGGAGAAGAGTGGGTAGTTAAGTGTCAGGTACACGCGGGCGGTCGCGGTAAAGCTGGCGGTGTAAAGCTAGTTAAAAACAAAGACGACATTCGCGCTTTCGCTGAAAACTGGCTTGGCAGAAATTTGGTGACTTTCCAGACTGACGAAAACGGTCAGCCTGTGAGCAAAATCCTAGTTGAATCTTGCACAGATATCGCTAACGAGCTTTACCTTGGTGCAGTAGTTGACCGTACAACCCGTCGCGTTGTATTTATGGCATCTACTGAAGGTGGCGTTGAGATTGAAACTGTTGCAGAAGAAACCCCAGAGAAGATCCTTAAAGCTGAAATCGACCCAATCGTAGGTCCTCAGCCTTACCAAGCACGCGAAATGGCGTTTGCTCTTGGTCTTTCTGGCGTTCAAATTAAGCAATTCACTCAAATCTTCCTTGGCCTAGCTAAGATGTTTGAAGAGCTTGACGTTGCACTTATCGAAATTAACCCGTTAGTTATCAAAACTGACGGTAACCTACACTGCCTAGACGCAAAAGTAGGTATCGATGGTAACGCGCTATATCGTCAGCCTAAGCTGAAAGATATGCAAGATCCTTCGCAAGAAGACGCCCGTGAAGCTCACGCAGCTCAGTGGGAACTAAACTATGTTGCACTAGACGGTAACGTAGGTTGTATGGTTAACGGTGCTGGCCTTGCAATGGGTACTATGGACATCGTAAACCTACACGGCGGCAAGCCAGCTAACTTCCTAGACGTTGGTGGCGGCGCGACTAAAGAGCGTGTAGCTGAAGCATTCAAAATCATCCTTTCTGATGACAATGTTAAAGCGGTATTGGTTAACATCTTCGGTGGTATCGTACGCTGTGACATGATCGCAGAAGGTATTATCGGTGCGGTTAAAGAAGTTGGCGTAGAAGTACCAGTAGTTGTACGTCTTGAAGGTACCAATGCAGAGCTTGGCCGTGAAGTTCTAGCGAACTCAGGTCTTGATATCATTGCTGCTGAATCGCTAACTGATGCAGCACAGAAAGTTGTTGCTGCAGCGGAGGGCAAATAATGTCTGTATTAATTAATAAAGATACTAAAGTAATTTGCCAGGGTTTCACTGGCGGTCAGGGTACATTCCACTCTGAGCAAGCAATTGCTTACGGTACGCAAATGGTTGGTGGTGTAACACCAGGCAAAGGCGGTACTGAGCACTTAGGTCTTCCAGTATTCAATACTGTACGTGAAGCGGTAGAAGCAACTGGTGCAACTGCAACAGTAATCTACGTACCAGCGCCATTCTGTAAAGATTCAATTGTTGAAGCTGCAGATGCGGGTATCGAGCTAATCGTATGTATCACTGAAGGTATTCCAACGCTAGACATGCTTTACGTTAAAGAATACGTTGAAGCTAAAGGCGTACGCATGATTGGTCCAAACTGCCCAGGTGTTATCACTCCTGGAGAGTGTAAAATTGGTATCATGCCTGGTCACATCCACAAGCCTGGTAAAGTAGGTATTGTTTCTCGCTCTGGTACACTTACGTACGAAGCGGTTAAGCAAACTACAGACGAAGGTTTCGGCCAGTCTACTTGTGTTGGTATCGGTGGTGACCCAATTCCTGGTTCTAACTTCATCGACATCCTTCAGATGTTCCAAGACGATCCACAAACTGAAGCTATCGTAATGATCGGTGAGATCGGCGGTACTGCTGAAGAAGAAGCTGCGGCGTTCATCAAAGCGAATGTAACAAAGCCTGTTGTTTCTTACATTGCTGGTGTTACTGCTCCTCCAGGTAAGCGTATGGGTCACGCTGGTGCAATCATCGCAGGCGGTAAAGGTACTGCTGATGAGAAATTCAAAGCACTAGAAGACGCTGGCGTTAAAACTGTACGTTCACTTGCTGAAATCGGTAAGGCGCTTCGCGAGACTACAGGTTGGTAAGCTAACGCTTAACAATTTTGTGATAAAAGCCCGCTTTAAGCGGGCTTTTTTGTGCGCGCTTATTAACAACTCTGCAGAAATGCATGTAACAAAATTACAACTATCTGCCGTAAAAGCCCCGGTCAATCCACATTGTGTTGTTAAATTACATAAAGGCCTGCGCATCCTTTGTTAACGGCGTGTTGCACAAATTTTATTGAATACGTATGCAGGCAATTGTGTAAACCCTAGGTCCTCTATAGCATTATGCCGACGAGATGTATTGTCATTTAATTGTCATAAGAACAACAAAAAGACAACAACTATAACCGTATGGGACACCCGTTTTATGAAACAATTTAAACCCAACCTAATTAAAGCTGCGCTTATTTCAGGCGGTATGGCGTTTGGTAGTGCACCAGCATTTGCACAAGATGCAAACACTGATGCTGTTGATGAAGCAAATCTTGAAGTAATTCAAGTGAGCGGTATTCGCGGCAGCTTACAGCGTGCTCAAGCAATCAAAATGGATAACACCTCAATTGTTGAAGCGTTATCAGCAGAAGATATTGGTAAGCTACCAGATACCAGTATTGCAGAATCAATCGCACGTCTTCCTGGTGTAACTGGTGAACGTCGTAACGGTCGTACAAGTGGTATCTCTGTTCGTGGTTTTAACGAGAACTACGTTGGTACGTCACTAAACGGTCGTGAACTTCTAGGTATGGGTGATAACCGTGGGGTTGAGTTTGACCTTTATCCAACGGAAATCATTTCAAACATTCTGGTATACAAAACACCAGAAGCGGGCATGACTACCCAAAATATCGGTGGTTCAATTGACCTTCAAACGGTTAAGCCTCTAACGGCAGAAAGCACGTTTACCGTAAACGGCACGTTCGAAAAGAATGCTGAAGACTCTCCAAACCCAGATTTTGACAACGACGGTCACCGCATTTCTGTAAACTTTGTCGATCAATTTGCCGACGATACCATTGGTTTAGCGTTAACTGTTGCGAGCATGGAGTCGCCGCGCCAGGAGCAATACTTCCGCGGTTGGGGTTATGCAGATGTCGGTTTTGATAGTGAACTACGTGATTTGGATTCAGTGGAAGTACCTGCTGGAACTGTAGTCCTTGGTGGACATGACTCATTCCAGCGCTCAGCGATGCTTGAACGTGATTCAATAGCGGCAGTAGTTGAATGGGCTCCAACTGATAAATTGAATATTCAGCTAGATGCTCTTTACATCGACTTTGTTGAAAATGATGTGCGCCGAGGCGTTGAAGAAGGTGGCCCTGAGTGGGGCCCTAATCCGTATGTAATTACCGGTGTTGAAAATGGGCTTGTAACGAGTGGCTATACAAATGGCTTTTATAGTGTCGTTCGAAATGATGCGCGTCAACAAGATGCTGACTTAACAACGGTTGGTGTTAATGTCGAGTATCAAATTAATGACTCATGGACAGTAGAGCTAGACTACTCCACTGGTAAAGTAGAGAAAGAGATCATAGAGGTAGAGAGCTATTCTGGTGTCGGTCGTGCCGGTATTGACGGACGTCCCCTTACTGCACGCAGTTGGGAAATGACGTCTTCTGGCGTACTGTTTTCTGACCACCCAACCATTGCACCGGTTGACCTTACCGACCCAACACTTATTAGCCTTGCAGGTCCGCAAGCCTGGGGAGCACCACCTTTACTAGAGTCTGACGGACAAGACGGCTTCGTAAACCAACCGTTTTTTGAAGAAGAGCTTGATACCCTTCGTTTCGACGTTAAGGGTTATGTAGATTGGGGTGTGGTAACAGGCCTTTCTGCAGGTGTTGTTTACTCTGACCGCTCAAAATCTAAAGATAACAATGGTGCATATCTTACAGCGCCTTCTTATCCAGATGATGCAGCAATTCCCGATGTGCTTGGTGTAACTAACCTTAATTTTATCGGCATTAATGGTGTGCTTGCATATGACTCACTGGCGTTATATGAAAGTGGATATTACATTGAAAACGATGCGAGCCGTGTTCAAAATGACCGTCTAGGTGATACTTACACCGTTGATGAAGAACTACTTACTTTATACACCAAACTAGACCTAGAGATGGAATTTGGTGATATTTGGGTGCGCGGTAACGTAGGCCTGCAAGTAGTAAGTGCGGATCAAGAATCTACAGGCTTTGCTACTACATCAGATACAGTAGGGTACACGATTGCAAACCCTATATCGGGTGGCACTGATTATACAGATGTGCTTCCAACACTTAATTTATCTGCAGAAGTTGCTGAAGGTCAATTTGTACGCTTGGGCTTAAGCAAAGTAATTTCTCGTCCTCGTATGGATGATATGCGTCCGAATACACAAGTTACATTTGCTTTCAATGACGGACAGATAACTAGCGATAGACTTGAAAATGGCCCATGGAGTGGTAGTGCGGGCAACCCTGAGCTGCGACCACTTGAGGCTAATCAATTTGACTTGGCGTACGAAAACTACTTTGCGGATACGGGCTATGTGGCTGTGTCTTTCTTCTATAAGGATATAAAAAACTGGCATCGCGACACTTCAATTGTAGAAGATTTTAGTGAATTTTATATTCCAGATTTGCACAAAGGCTCTGAAGGTCAAACTCCAGTGCTATTTGAGGGGCAAGTTAACCGAGTATTGGATGGGTTCGAGGGGTTTGTGCGTGGTTACGAACTTCAGGGTTCACTACCCTTTGACATGATCCACAATTCACTCGAAGGTTTTGGCTTGTTCGCGAGTGCAACCTTCATGGATGGTGAAGTTGACGCGGCACCTGGCCAAACTGAAACACGTATTCCTGGCTTGTCTGAAGAGTCGTACAGTATGACTTTCTTTTATGAAAATGCTGGCTTTGAGTTCCGTTTGGCTGCAACAAAACGCGATCAGTTCCTGACTGAGGAAAGAGGTACAAGTCTTGCGCTTGTTGATGCAACAAAGCAAGGCGGTACGCTTGTTGATGCACAAATTGGCTATGACTTTAGCGAGTCTGGTATCGAATATCTAGAAGGCCTACGTGTTACTTTACAAGCACAGAACCTGACCGATGAAGATGATATTCAAGCGTCCGCGGCTGACGGCCGTCAAATCACGCAGTTCCAAACTTATGGAACGAACTACTTGCTAGGATTTAACTACAAGTTCTAATTTCTTCGTGTGTGTAAAGCCACCTGCTGCTTTTTGTTTTAGCTTGTGCTAAAAGAGAGAGCAAATGGTGGCTTTTCTTTTTGTATGAAAGGAACCCTTCAAAATTTTTGGTACGAATTGCGAGAAGTTTATGCAAGATCCTCATAATAAACCGATAAAGCGTGTAGTGATTGCCGGCGGTGGAACGGCTGGTTGGTTAGCTGCATCATTAATGAAAAAGGTGTTGGGTAAAGCAGTTGATATTACTCTGGTTGAATCTGAAGCGATTGGTACGGTCGGTGTTGGCGAAGCTACCATCCCCCCAATACGCCTAGTAAACCAAGTGTTAGGTATCGACGAAGCACAGTTTCTTCATGATACTAAAGCAACGATAAAACTTGCTATACGGTTCGAAAATTGGAAAACGAAGGGTGAAAGCTACTATCACACCTTTGGTGCGCCGGGCAAAAGCATGGCATTTTGTCATTTTCATCACTATTGGGTAAAGGCGCGCCAGCAAGGCCTAAAAGACGACCTGTGGGATTTTGACCTAAATTACCATGCCGCTGAATCGGGACGATTTGCGCAGATAAATGCCAAAGACCCAGTCGTTGAGCTACCTTTCGCCTATCATTTTGACGCCAGTTTATACGCTCAGTATTTACGAAAGCTGAGTGAAAATATGGGGGTTGTACGCAAAGAAGGTAAAATTTCACGTGTTCAACGTTTTACCGACAGCGGTTTTATTCAAGCACTTCACTTAGAAAGGGGGGACGTGGTTGAAGGGGACTTATTTGTTGATTGCACGGGCTTTAAGGGGCTATTGATAGAGGAAGCGCTGGGCGCTGGCTACGACGATTGGTCTCACTTACTTCCTTGTGATAGTGCCATTGCTGTACCGTCTGAGCGACATGAAAAAACCGCGCCTTACACGCGCTCTATTGCCCACGATGCGGGTTGGCAATGGAGGATCCCACTGCAACACAGAAATGGTAATGGCCACGTATATAGTTCACGCTATATCAGTGATGATCAGGCCTGTGACACCTTGTTGTCAAACTTAGATACCAAACCATTGGGCGACCCTAAACTGATAAAGTTTACGACGGGCAGACGACGTAAGCAGTGGTACAAAAACGTAGTAGCAGTAGGTCTATCAAGTGGATTCTTAGAGCCACTTGAATCTACCAGTATTCACCTCATTCAATCTGCAATTGTTCGCTTAATTCAGTTGTTTCCCCACAACGGCTTTGCACCGAGTTTGGAAACGGAATATAACAAGCAGTCTGAATTAGAGTTTGAACAAATCAGAGATTTTCTTGTTTTGCATTACACCGTAAATGAGCGAACCGATAGCGCCTTTTTCAATGACATGCGAAATATTACTTTGCCCGATTCCCTAGCACATAAAATTGCGTTGTTTAAAGAAAGCGGAAATCTGCTACGAGAACAAAATGATCTATTCCTTGAAAGCTCATGGCTACAGGTATTGTACGGTCAGGGGATCACTCCTAAGGATTATCACGGTTTGGTAGACAGTGTGCCTGAAGTTCAGTTAAATCAAATGTTAACAAGGTTATTGGAAATCAAAAAAGAGCCCATTGCTAAGCTGCCGACACATGACGAGTATATAAATGGGATGGTTGCAAAGTATAAACGCGCAATGAGTTGAATAATTTCATATGGTTAGAAGTGCTGCGAACGAACGCATTAGCTAACTAAACAGGTAAAGGATAAAGCAGCCAAAAGGCTGCTTTATTCGTTTTTAAGGATGAATTGTTACAATTATGCTGGTTTTTTACTGGTAAATTAAAAATATGTTGCGCCGATGTAAATGAATACGTATGCATAGCATTGCTCCCTTTTTATACAAAACAGTAGTATTTGGTGTTGAACCATAAGAGGCATTTTTGGGGGTGGTAGTCCTAAAAGTGTCGATAATAAACAAGGAATGGGACACCAATGAAAACATTCAAACCCAGCACTATCATGGCGGCCTTGATAAGTAGTGGGGTCGCGTTTAGCGCAGCTCCTCTTTATGCCCAAGAGTCACCAGACACCTCACTAGACGAAGTTGAACGACCACAAGAAGATACCCTAGAGCGTATTGAAGTACGTGGTTTTAGTACCAGCTTGATCCAATCACTAAACCAGAAACGCTTCTCCGATACGGTTTCTGAACAAATATCTGCAGACGATTTGGGCGGACTTCCCGATGTGTCGATGGCGGATGCACTGACCCGCTTGCCGGGTATCTCTGCGGTAAGAACCGGGGGGCAAGCCGCGCAGATAAACATTCGTGGTCTATCCGGTGACTTTGTGTTTTCTACATTAAACGGTAGAGAGCAGGTATCGACCAGCGGAAGCCGGGCAATTGAGTTTGATCAGTATCCTTCAGAGCTTATTAGTGAGGCGGCGGTTTATAAATCTCCCAAGGCATCGCTTATTGAGGGGGGTATAGCGGGTACGGTAGAACTTAAAACTGCCTCACCACTTGCCATTGAAGAGCAGCATAAATTCAGCGCCAACATGCGTGGCATGTACAACGATAGAGCGTCAGAGGTGAGTGATGCTACAGAGTATGGACATAGACTGAGTTTTTCATATCAAGGTAAATTCCTTGACGATACGCTAGGTGTATCACTAGGTTATGCTCGTTTATTCCAACCGAGCGTTTCTACTCAATTCATTGGTTTAGCTTATAACGGTCAAGTTGATGTAGACGGACTTGAAGGTGATATAGACGGGCCAGCAGATTGCCCCAATTGTGAACTCATTTCAGAAGGCTTTGAAATGCAGCACAAGGGCGGGGAAGAGACTCGCGATGGTTACGTTGCCGCGTTTGAATGGGCACCTATCGATACCTTTACACTTAAAGCTGATGCTTTTATCTCGAAATTTGACTCCGAAGCCTTTGCACGTGGGTTTCGCGTTAATCTAGGTGGAATAAACGCTGGTATAACTAATCCTGTAGTAGTAAACAACAGCGTAATTGGCGGCACATTTTCTCGTGCAGACAACAGCTTTACCCGTGTTGAGTTGGTAAACGACGACAATCAAGATTTCGACAGTGTTACCAACTTGGGCGTGAATGCTAGTTGGGAGATATCGCCAGATTTAGCGGTTCAGTTTGACGTCTCCCGCTCAAGTGCTGAAAGCGACTTTAGAAACGGCTTACTGTGGTCGCTTGTTGGCGAAGACGCGACAGCGGCAAACCCCGTGTTCGACGAAAACGTTCAAATTTCTTATTTGCTCAACGGACTAAACTTACCTGATATCGGTTTTAATCAAAGTGATGCTTTTACAGACTTAGACCGTGTAATGGTAAGTAAATACGGCATTTATCCGTATGAAAACAAAGATGAGTTAGACGCCTATCGCGTAGACTTCCAATATTATGTCGATGTGCCAATCATTTCAGGCTTTGAATTTGGCTATCGTTATTCAGACCGGGAATATAACAATGACCGCTCTGTGTTTGAATACGGCAATGACAGTGCATTTTCAGTCAGCGAACCGCCACTTCAGTTAACTTCTGATATGGTCGAAGAGGTAAATTGGAGCGGTGATTTTGGTTATTTTCCAAGTTATCTTTCCGTTGATCTAGACAGTGCACTTAATGCTTGGTTTCCAAACGGTAGGCCACACCCTGTTCAAACGTGGGGACCTGGCGCTGCCGGCGTTATTAATGGTCCAGGTACAGGGCCAGCTACTGCGTGGACGCTACAAGAAAGTGGCGATGTATTTGAAACTGTGAATTCTGCTTACTTGATGGCAAACATTAATACAGAAATTGGCAGTATTCCTGTTACAGGTAATGTTGGTGTTCGTTACGTTAAAAGTAAACAAAGTTCAACGACGCTACAGCGTGCTACTCAGTTAATTGAAGACCTTGAGACCGGAACGTCGGTTGAAGTTAGTGACCCTACGGCTGGTGCACAAAACATTATCGACGACGTAGGGTTGATTAATAACTTTTATCGCCCAGCCTTGATAAGTCATGAATATTCTGACGTTTTGCCTTCAATTAACCTGAACTTTAAACTTTCAGATGACACGCAACTTCGTGTAGCTGCTGCAAAGGTGATGGGCAGAGCGCCAATAAACCGTTTTGCAGCAAATGCGTCAACCACTATTGAAACGGTTACCGCTTTCCAAGACAGAGACTCGGGTGAAATTGCGCTTTCTAACCCCACGGCAAGGGTTAGCGGTAACGCCCGTAACAGCCCGTATTTAGAGCCATTCTATGCAACTCAATACGACGTTTCGTGGGAGTATTATTTCTCAGATACGGAAGGCGCATTAGTTGTCGCTGGCTTTTATAAAGACATTGAATCGTTCGTAGAAGACATCGAAATAGAGCCTTATGATTTTGAAGCAAACGGCATTGTAATTCCTGACAATGTAAGTGTGCCGGTTTACTTGACGCCAGAGTTTGCAGGACAGGAAGCCGAACTAGCGCTTGATGAAAATGGCGACCCTATCTTTATTACCGTCCCTACTGAAAATGGTAGCTACAGCACAGCCGTAAACAATGCCGAAGGTGGCTATATTCGCGGTTTAGAAATCGCCTATACGCAAATTTATAGCATGCTGCCTGGTATGTGGTCAGGCTTAGGCGTTAGCGCAAGTTACTCTTACACCGAAAGTGAAATTCAACGCACGCTAGGTGATGACGTGTATGCCGCTAACTTACCAGGTCTTTCTGAAAACGTTGCTACGCTAACCGTGTTTTGGGAATACGAAGGTTTTGAAACTCGCTTGTCTAGCCGATATCGCGACGCATTTGTTTCGCAGCAAGTAGCGGTAAACGATCAGGTGGTTAATTTTGATGAAGAATTGGTTATTGATTACCAAGCGTCGTACGAGATTAACGACAATTGGAGCGTACTATTTCAAGTTAACAACCTAACAGACGAGCCAACGAAGAGCTATTTCTCATCAGAAGAGCAAACCGGCACTATCCAATACTTTGGTACGCAATATTACCTAGGGATGACATATCAACTATGAAAAACAGCATCTTAGGTAATTTATTTAGCAACACGAAGGAATATTCGGTTGCCAAAAGTAGCGAAAAAATTCAGGAGAATTCTATGTTTACTAAAAAAAGAGTAGTGCGCGCTGCGTTACTCGTAGTAGGCGCATATACACTTGCAGGTTGCGGTGGCTCGGGCGTAGAGTCGGGCACGAACGATCTGCTTACCTGTGAGGTTCCAAATGTACCTAATTCAACCGGTACGGCTTGTGAACCGCCACCACCTATTCAATGCGATGCGCCGCTCGTACCTAATGAAGCGAACGATGCATGTGAAGCCGGTGCTGATCCAAGTTTACCTGCACCTGTATTTACCCCTTCATCTAATCAAGCTGTACTTTATTATAATCGGGCTGCTGTTGACGCTGATAACTCAAGTAACGATGCAGCTTATGAAGGCTGGAGACTACATACTTGGAACAATGACGAGTGTGATGCTTATGCTGACGCAGACACGGATTGGGCCAACGGTCGCATTCATAGCGGTATCGATCCTAACTATGGTGCGTATTGGATTCTAGACCTTAAAGAAGGGTATGGAAGCTGTCACAATTTCATCATCCACAAAGGCACTGACGATGCCGGAAAAGAAATGGGGGGCGGAAACTTCCAGGGTTCTTTAGTACAAGATGATGAAACATTTGTACGCATGAATTTTACCCTCTCTGGCGAGGCAACCATATTCGAGTTTCCTATCATGTCTCTTGGTCCTCAGCCTGTTGATATCGAGGGTTTTGGCGCGCATTGGTTAGATGCCAACACTATTTTATGGGACGTACCTGAAACCGTTTCAGAGGTGAAACTTCACTATTCAGCAGAGGCTGACTTAGAGAGTACGCTGGAAGAGGGTATTAACGGTACTCAAGTAACGTTAATGAGTACAACACTTACCGAAGAGCAATCTGCCCGTGCGCCGCACTTATCTGCTATGCAGGCTTGGGAAGGCGACTGGTCGGTTGAAGATGCTAAAACCGTGTTGACGACACAAGCCGTAGTAGGGGGTTACGATGCTGACGGTGCGCTTGTTGTTGCGACCGGGATCCAACTGGCTAACGGAATAGACGCACTATATACGCTCGGTGAAGACGATGCTGACGAAGCTCAACTTGGTGGTATCTACTCTGATACAGGTATTACTGCCGCATTGTGGGCGCCTACTGCTTCAAATGTTGATCTTCTGATTTATAACGACAACAAGACATTAAGCCAACGTATTGATATGGTTCGCGATGATACGTCTGGTGTCTGGCGTCATGAAGGCGATATGTCCCTTGACCGTCAGCTTTACCGTTATGAAGTTACCGTCTATCACCCTATTACGGGGAATGTAGAAACGCTGCTTGTTACAGACCCATATTCTGTGTCACTAAGCACAAACGGCCGTTTCTCTCGCTTCGTAAATCTAGCTGATGATGATTTAAAACCACAAGGCTGGGATACTCATACTATTCCGACGGTTGAAAATTATGAAGATGCAGTCATTTACGAAGGGCACGTTCGTGACTTTAGCGTACGTGATATGTCTACGTCTGAGGAAAATAGAGGTAAATACCTTGCCTTTACTGAAGAGGGCACTGCACCGGTTGAGCACCTTAAAAAGCTTGTTGAAGCAGGGCTTACTTACTTCCATATACTCCCAGCAAATGACATTGCAACCATCGATGAGGATCCAACAAAAACGGTAGATTTATACGATACGGTAGGCAAACTGTGTCGCTTAAATAGCAGTGCTGCTGTATGTGAAGAAGAAAGCGCTGATGCATTGCTAATTGACGTTTACAACGGTTACGATCCTTTATCTCAAGCGGGTAAAGCTCAGCAGCTTACTAATGATTTACGTAATCTAGATACATTTAACTGGGGCTATGATCCTCATCACTTTAACGCGCCGGAAGGCAGCTATGCGTCGAGTGCAGAGGGTGTAGAACGCATTGTAGAAATGCGCGCCATGATCCAAGCACTTCACGAGATGGGGCTACGTGTTGCACTTGATGTAGTCTATAACCATACCAATGCGTCGGGTGTTTTCAGTAAGTCAGTATTAGACAAAGCGGTACCGGGCTACTATCACCGATATGAAGTGGATACGGGTGCGATTGTTCGTGAAACGTGCTGTGATGACACAGAGCCTCGCAATGTCATGATGGAAAAGTTCATGGAAGACTCGCTGCTAATGTGGACTGAGCATTATAAGTATGATTCATTCCGTTTCGACATCATGAGCCAAGCTACAAAAGACACTATGGTACGCTTGCGTGATGCAGTCCAAGCTATCGATGCTGACAACTATTTCTACGGTGAAGGCTGGACTAAAATAGACCGCGGTTACGAGCAAGCGAGCCAGCTCAATATGGCTGGTACCGAGATTGGTACCTATAACGACCGTATTCGCGAAGCTATTCGCCAAGGCGTTATCTTTAGGCCGGAAGATGAAGGGCTATTAAGCGCGCAAGACCGTGTAAAAATGGGCATGATCGGAACGTTAAAAGACTATGTTTTGGAGACGTCTTCAGGAAGTGCAGGCGCTACCAGTAACTTAGGCGGCTATGCAGAAGATCCTGCGGATATCATTAACTACGTGTCGAAGCACGATAATGAAACATTGTGGGATCAGTTAAACTATACGCTTCCACAAGATATTACTCTAGAACAGCGGGTTCGTGCCCAAAATGTAGCAATGGGTATTAATCTAGTGTCTCAGGGAATTCCATTTTTACAAATGGGCGGCGACATGCTTCGCTCAAAATCAATGGATAGAAATACCTATGATGCGGGCGACTGGTTTAACTACGTCGATTTCACCTACGAAACGAACAATTGGAACGTAGGTTTACCGTTGGCACAAGACAACGAAGCCCGTTGGGAAGAAATGGGTGAATTCATTTACAATCCAAATCGCGCGGCCTCAATGGCAGATATAATGTTTGCCTCTGATGTGTTTGCAGAATTGCTTAATATTAGAATGACAAGTCCGCTGTTTAGATTAACCACCGCTGAAGACATCATCGACCGTATAGGTTTCCATAATATTGGCGAACGCCAGCAGCGTGGTCTTATAGCGATGAGTATTGATGACGGCATATCTGAAAACAGCGAAGTACCTCGCCAAGATTTAGACATGATGAATGATGCGGTTATGGTGCTAGTGAATACAGGGTATGAAGAGAAGTCTATCACGGTAAACACAGCAACAGGTTTTTCGCTTCACGCCACACAAATGAATTCTGTCGATGCTGCGGTACGCGGCGCCACATTTGTAGAAGGTGAGGATGGTAATGGAACCTTTACCGTTCCTGCACTAACTATTGCTGTGTTCGTAAAACCACAGTCTGGAGCCCAAGGTTATGGACTATCAGCGTATGCCACGTCTGGTGCGCCTGATGTTGTTCCTTACGGCGACACCATCGCTTACCTGCGTGGAGATATGAATGGTTGGTCAACGGATGATGCATTTGCCTATCAGGGTGACGGTAAGTACACCGTAACAGCTACACTTGAAGGTGGCGTTACATATGGATTCAAATTCGCATCTGAAGATTGGAGTACAGTGAACTTTGGCGCAGCGGATGGTGAAGAAGGTACGGTAATAGCGGGTGAAGAAAAGGTTCTTGCACGTACTAATACCAACCTTTCATTTACACCAGCGACGAGCGCGACCTACCTGTTTACTATTGATGCGACTGATAGCGAAGCACCAATCCTTATGGTAGAGAACGAAGAGCCCTATGTTGGCACACCAGTGTATCTTCGTGGTGCAATGAACGACTGGGGTACGGCTGAGGAGTTTGCTTACCAAGGCGGACGTGTTTACACTTTCTCTCGTGATGTTGAGCCAGGGACTTACGAGTTTAAGGTTTCTTCAGAAGATTGGAATACCGTGAACTTCGGTGCGATCTCAGCCGATGATTCAGATCGCAACCTTGCGCCTGGTCAGACATTGGGACTCGCCGCCACTAACGACAATCTTATTTTGAACATTGAAACCGCAGACCGCTATGTGTTCGTATTCAACGTCACTGATTTAGATGCGCCAACCATTGGTGTATTTAAAGAAGCGTTTTGGGGCGACACTCAAGTTTATATTCGTGGTGGTATGAATGGCTGGGGAGCGGTCGATATGTTTGAATATCAAGGAGAAGGTGTTTATACCGCAGACATTGAATTGAGCGCAGGTAGTATTGAATTCAAAGTCGCTTCTGAAGACTGGTCGACAGTAAACCTTGGCAGCCCGAACGATGCAGCAAGCAACGTAGTAACGCCTAGCGAGCCGAAAATACTTGGCGCAAGTAACAATAATCTCATGATTGAAGTTGCGGAGTCTGGGCTTTATGAATTTAAAGTGTCAGGCCCTGATGGAAATGCGCCAACGTTAACGATAACGATGAAATAAACGACCTCGTTATGAAAAAATTGTAAAACCGCGACATCGTTCGCGGTTTTTTATTTTGGTACCTCTTTTAACATGGCACATCTCTTGTACTTTGAAATTCTGTAAAATCATGTAGGATGAAGTTTGTCATAGGTGGTCTTACCAGATAAAAGCGTATTTCAAAAGGAGATGGAAAATGAAAAGTGCACTGGTAGTAGAAGGGGGCGCGATGCGTGGCATATTTGCAGCTGGCGTACTCGATAAATTTATGGAGCATGATTATTACGCGTTCGATTTCACCCTGGGGGTTTCGGCGGGCGCAACTAACCTCTCTACGTATGTATCTAAAATGCCGGGTTTGAGTAAAACCATCATTACTCAATATGCCACCAAACGAGAATTCTTCAGCCCATTACGCTTCATCAAAGGCGGGCATATGACGGATGTCCACTGGCTTTGGCATCATTCAAAACAGTCTATGAATATCCCTGCACCTGGCGAGAAAAGCTGCATGCCCTTGTTTGTTGGAATTACTAATGCAGACTCTGGAGAGTGCGAATATATTCAAGCGACAAAAGATAATGTAGACGATTTGATGGTGGCATCATGTGCGTTACCAACGGCGTACCGCGATGAAATAACCATTAACGGTACGCGTTATTTAGATGGTGGTGTCGCTGACGCTATTCCCGCTATACAAGCGTATAAAATGGGGGCGAGAGATATTACTGTAATCTTGTCTCAACCCGTGGGTTTCACGAAGCCTGAAGTTAAATCGCCATGGTTGATGCAAAAGATGTACAAAAACCAACCCGCATTGCTTGAAAAAATGCTGCAACGGGCCTCCATTTATAACGACACCCTTGCGTTTCTTAACAGCCCTCCTAGCGACTGTACCATTCGCGTAATTGCACCCGATGAGGCGTTTTGTGTAAAACGGTTAACCATGGACAAAAAGAAACTTTTAAAAGGTTACGGGCAGGGTAGGCGTATGGCAAGGCGCTATCTTAAGCTTTCAAGTGGGAACGGTTTTAGACATCAAAAAAAGGTAGCGTTGTAAAAGCAACCTATCTTTATCAATTATTTGTGTCTGCAAACAGCAACAAATCGAACAAAAGCCCACGTTTCTACTGGGCTTTTTTGTTAACGTTAAAAAATTTGCTATTTTTCAGATTCTTACGATGTTTCTTTTTTGCAACAGCTGCGGGGAGTAAGTTGCTTTAACGTGTCTGAAGTGAATTATTCTTAAACGTATCACCGCCTACTTTCCTTAAATTTTTCCCTCGAATACTAACCGGCTGCCTACTTTTAACGCTATTGCGTTGAAAAGACTAAACCCTAAGCCTCTGATCTCATGACTATTTACATAATTGTCACCGTGTAGGTATGTAAAGTTTGCACGCATTGTGTAATTCTTTCATTAACTTGGTCTGCAAATTGCTCAATACGATGTGTATGCACACGTGAGAAATGTCGCGAAGTAATCTGACATTAAAAAATTAGCTTCTCGTCTCGTTGTAGCCTTAAAACATAAGAACAAGTAGAAAAATGGGAGAACGTGGGGCCTTCTTATAAAATCGGTAAAAATAGCGCGATTAGCGCTTATCTAGGCTTTAAAGTGTTGAAAATGCGCTGTTTTAGAGAGCGCTTATTATACTTAAGGTTACTTTTTACGCGTTGATCTAGAAGCATTAAGTCATACGTGGCACTATCAAAATTAAATAAGAAAAAAACAAAAAACGTGCAAATAAAAAATCAAAAAATATCAATTGGGTTAGTTAGTGAACCCTAAAAATCCAGTAAATGTTGCATCAATTCTACGAGCGGCGGGTTGCTATGGCGTAGCGAGTGTATTTTACACAGGCCAGCGCTATCGCTTCGCTAAGGATTTCAATGCAGACACTAAAGCGTTTCATAAAACCATTCCAACGATAGGTGTAGATAACCTGCGCGATGTTATTCCGCAACATGCGTCTGTCGTTGCAGTGGAGTTAGTAGAAGGCGCAACGCCGCTTCCCTCATTTGAGCATCCGGAAAATGCGTTTTATTTACTTGGTCCGGAGGATGGAAGTATTGGTGAAGACATCTTGTCTTGGTGCGATCACGTCGTGTACGTGCCCACCTATTCGTGTATGAATTTAGCGGCCACTGCAAATGTATTACTGTATGACCGCTTAGCGAAGTCTGATTATGTAAGCGGGGATGCGCTTATCAGACAAAGCCGAGATACCAATAACAAAGCAAAAATAAATTAAACGTTAACTAAAGGCTGTCGTTGCGACCAGGAAGTTACCCACAAGCCTAATAACAAATTAATTCAGGGGAACTTTACATTGAAGATAAGAACAGTGAATGCAATGCGTGCATTTAACGGTGCTGTATTAAGCACATTAAATAAACTGCCTACGCAACTTTCAAAAGTGCTTCCAAAACGACTTTCGCTTGAGCAAAGTATTTCCGATTTCTTCTTTAGCCGTTATGAACTAGTGATTGCTAACGAAGAAAGCGAAAAGCAAGAAAGTTATAAAACACGGCATAAGGTTTATTGTGAAGAGATGAACTTTGAGCAAACCAATGCTACTGCTCTTGAAAAAGATAAGTTCGACGACCGCGCTATAAACTGCTACATCAAACATCTTCCAACAGGGGAGTGCGCAGGTACAATACGTTTAGTTTTACCGACCAATGCTGGTCTTTCACTTCCCTTAGAAGAGAAATGCAAAGATGCATTTGAAGACGGTACGTTACTTCCCTCTAATTTAGCACCGCAAAGCGTATGTGAAATATCGCGTTTAGCGATACCAAGAGAATTTAGAGTACGCCAGATGCGCTCTAAGATTTTGCCCTCAGAGAAGTTAGAAAAAGCTAAAAAGAAAAGTACTACATCGTTTAACCTAGAACATTTTCCCTATCTTTCTATCGCGCTTTATTTAATGGCAACCAGCGTATGTCAGCACCTAAATGTAGAGCATGCCTATGTACTTATGGAGCCAAAGCTTGCGCGACGTATGAAAGCATTTGGTATTCATTTTGAGCCTGTGGGTGAGGCTATTGAGTTTAATGGCAAACGAATGCCATATCGATTGTCGCCTAGCGTGCTTCTTGAAGAGATTGCAAAGCCTTTAAAAGGTTTTCATATGAAGATTCACAATAGACTACAAAACGCCCTTCAAGCTATGGATACTCCACAGGTACCAACTGTACAGTATACACCGCAACCCCGACGCGTTGCGCACGCAGCCTAGTTAGTATTTAATATCTAACAGCAGAAGCCGCCTACACTGGCGGCTTTTTTAGTTTTGAATACGTATGCATGTTTTTTAACAAACGGTTAACGCGTATCCTGTTGGCATTATTAATAGTTACTATGATGATTACAATGCCAAGAATTCAACGTCGTTTTTGTCTCAAACCATTATCTTTTGTTATGCTTTCCATTGGACTGGCTGCGTGCTCAGGTCCATCACCCTCTCAAAAGTCAGTAGCTGGAGAAGCGACCTCGACAACTGCTAACTCAACGCAAAATGCAGAGATGATTGCACCTAATACTTCTGACAAAACACAGGGAAAACCGGTTGTATACCAGGTTTTTACTCGCTTATTTGGCAATACTAATAACGCTAACCACCCCTGGGGTTCGATAGAACAAAACGGAGTTGGAAAGTTTAGTGATTTTACGCCCCAAGCGCTGGCAGCGATAAAAGCCCTAGGTACTAGCCATGTTTGGTATACAGGCATTCCGCACCACGCCGTTATTAACGACTATACCGCGTTTGGTATTTCAAATGATGACCCAGATGTGGTTAAAGGCCGCGCAGGTTCACCTTATGCGGTTAAAGATTACTACAATGTTAACCCCGACCTTGCCGATGATCCGGCCAAGCGTTTAGAGGAGTTTGAAGCTCTCATTGCCAGAACGCATGATGCGGGAATGAAAGTTATCATCGATATTGTGCCTAATCACGTGGCCCGCGACTATGAATCACTGTCAGCCCCAGAGGGAGTCAGCGACTTTGGTGCCCATGATGATACCTCTGTGGAATATGCCCGCGACAACAACTTTTATTATGTTGTTGGCGAAGCGTTTGAAGTTCCTGATGGCGGCGACTATAAGCCCCTTGGTGGTGACAGTCATCCCTTATCCGATGGCAAGTTTGATGAGTTTCCAGCTAAGTGGACGGGTAATGGGGCACGTGCCGCTCAGCCCGATATTAATGACTGGTATGAAACCGTTAAGGTTAATTATGGCGTAAGGCCCGACGGTACATATGATTTCCCAACCCTACCTGAAGGTTTTAGCGAAAAGTCTTTTGCGGAACATGCGGCGTTCTGGGAAGGAAAAGACGTACCGGATTCCTGGTACAAGTTTAGAAATATAGCGCATTATTGGCTCGATAAAGGGGTAGACGGGTTTCGCTATGATATGGCCGAAATGGTACCCGTTGAATTTTGGTCATTTTTAAACAGCAGCATAAAACAAAAGGCGCCAGACGCCTTCCTGTTGGCTGAAGTTTACCAACCAGATAAATACCGTGCTTATATCCAGCAAGGTAAAATGGATTATTTGTACGACAAAGTAGGTTTCTACGATACGTTGAAAAAGATTATGCAGGGCAGTGGTGCAGTAAGTGATTTGGTCGCTATCCATGAAGAAGTTCGCGATATTGCGCCACATATGCTGCATTTTTTAAGAAAATCACGATGAACAGCGCATAGCCAGCCCAGATTTTGTCGGCGACGCTGACAAAGGAAAACCTGCCTTAGCCGTAAGTGCACTAATTAGTAGCGCTCCTACCTTGCTTTACTTTGGACAAGATGTTGGTGAAGACGGTAGCGAAGAGACTGGGTTTGGCGATCCAACACGAACCACTATTTTTGACTATGCAGGCGTACCGGCTCATCAACGTTTTATGAACAACGGCAAATTTGATGCAGGGCAGTCAACAGAGAAAGAAAAAGCGTTGCATCGCTTTTATAAAGACGTCATGAACATCGCTACAAGCAATAGCGCAATTACTGGGCGTTATCAAAGCCTGCATGCCCTGAACCTAGGCGTTGAAGGATCTGCGTATTCTGAGCAGCAGTTTGCGTTCATAAGAGAGAAAAACGACCAAGGTTTTATTGTTATTGCTAACTTTAGCGATAACGCTACAGGCCCTATTTCACTGACAGTACCGGCTTCTGCGATAGAAACCGCGGGCAACAAGCTTGAGCTTAAACCTTTACTTTCTCATGACGGTTTAACGCTTGAGCAGGGCGAGGTGAACTACCGCGCTACAACAACGTTAGACGCGTTGGAAACCAAGGTGTTTGCTTTTTAAGCAAGCTCCGTAAGTTTCATTAAGTTAGCGCAGGCGTACAACGTGGAAGGCTATTGTTTTTTACATGGTATTTTGACCAGGTATTCTTAAAAGGTCTTCGGTGAATACGTATGCAGAGCGTTGGTATGAATAAGTGTACACGGTAGTATCTCGATATAATCTTGTACTTAACGTATTTTTAACATTGGTGTTCATGTGTTTAATTTTAACAGCGTAAGCCATTCTATTTGTTTAAACCGCTATCGCGCGTTACCGTTAATTCTCACTTCGGCTATTTCACTAGCCGCGGTTCCCGTTTATGCATTGCAGCAGGGTGAAATTGAAGTATACCCACCTAATTGGTGGGCAGGTATGCAAAATCCCGAAGTCGAGTTGATGATTTACGGTGAAGACGTAGCTGATGACGCCGCCTCTCTTGCTACGGGAAATGTAAAAGTTAGCCGAGTTAAGGCACTTGATAGTGAAAACTATCTTTTCGTAACGCTTGATACTTCAGGCGCCCAGGCGCAAGACCTCGTGCTTACATTGACTGACAATGATGGAAGCCAACGTACGGTGCATTACCCGCTTGAAAAACGCAAAGAAGGCTCTGCATCAAGAAAAGGCTTTGGACCAGAAGACGCTATCTACCTTATTGCACCTGACCGCTTTGCAAATGGTAATACCGCAAATGATAATGTTGACGGTTATCAAGATAAGGTAGACCGCCAATTTAAAGGTGGCCGTCATGGCGGCGATATCCAAGGTATCGTGGACAACTTAGATTACATTAAAAGCATGGGCTTCACGCAGATTTGGACCATGCCTATGCTTGAAAATGCGATGGACAAGTACAGCTACCATGGCTATTCAACCACAGATTACTATCGCATTGACCCGCGCTTTGGTTCTAATGACGCCTTTATAGATTTCAGTGAAAAAGCAAAATCCGAAGGGGTTGGCATTATCATGGATATGGTGCTTAATCACATTGGTAGTAATCATAAGTGGATGGAAGATACGCCATCAAAGGATTGGATCAATAATGAAGGAAAGTTCGTCGGCACCACCCATAAAAGAGAATCTCTTCACGACCCTCATGCAATAGAAAGCGATATTAAAGGGTTTAGCGATGGGTGGTTTGTGCCTACCATGCCAGATTTAAATCAACGCAATCCACACTTGGCGAACTATTTAGTCCAAAATGCTATTTGGTGGGTAGAGACTGCAGATTTAAGTGGTATTCGCGTAGATACATACTCTTACCCTGATAAAGCGTTTTTAAGTGAATGGACAAATCGCTTAATGGACGAATACCCTAACTTTAATATCGTGGGTGAAGAATGGTCTGTAAACCCTGCAATCACGGCCTATTGGCAAGCGGGTAGTCAGCGCCACGATGACTATGATAGCGCGCTACCATCCGTGATGGATTTTCCATTGCAGGCTGCCGTTGTTAAAGCATTAAATAGCGATGAAAGTTGGAATTCTGGTTTTATTACGGTTTATGAAACCCTGGCTACCGACTTTTTATATGGCGACCCGAACAATCTGGTTGTCTTTCCCGATAACCACGATATGAGCAGAATCTATACGCAACTTGGACACGATAAAGCCAAGTGGAATATGGCGATGACTTTATTGCTTACAACCCGAGGGATCCCACAGGTATTTTACGGAACGGAAATTCTAATGGGTAACGAAGGCAGTGACGATCACGGTATTATACGCTCTGATTTCCCTGGCGGGTGGCCTTCAGATAATGATAAAAACGCCTTTACGGGTAAGGGGCTTAATAACGATGAACGTTGGGCTCAGCAGCGCATTAAAGCCTTATTGCAGCTGCGCCAAACATACCCGCAACTATTTCAAGGCAAGTTAAAGCACTATGCGCCCGTTGACGGTGTTTACACCTATTTTCGAGAGGCTGAAAAGGGGGCTAAGCGCAGTGCCCAATCAGATAACGGAAACAATGTTGAAAAAATCATGGTAATTCTTAACAAGAAAGCGGTAGATTTGCCTTTATCGACCTACACAGAAATGCTTAAGACCAACGATTCGATAACAAGAATAAGTGACGGTAAAACGTTCAAGTCAACAGATACCATAAGCCTGTCTGCTATGTCAGCTAATGTTTTCATTGTGCGTTAACGGTATCCATTAAAATAAAACAATAAATAGAGCAAAGTATGCAAGCAACTCAACCACGCCTTTCTTTTTGGCAAATATGGAACGTCAGTTTTGGCTTTCTCGGTGTTCAATTTGGTTTTGCACTGCAAAACGCAAATGTTAGTCGCATCTTGTCAGACTTAGGGGCCGATTTACACTCACTCTCTCTTTTCTGGCTTGTAGCGCCCATTATGGGGCTTATTGTACAGCCCATCGTTGGTTCAGCTTCAGATAGAACCTGGAACCGTCTAGGCAGACGCCGCCCATTTATTCTAGCAGGCGCTATTGCAGCAGTATTGGGAATGATTCTGTTACCAAACGCCCCGCTATTTGTGGCGTTTCTTGCGCCCATGCTAATGGGGGCATTGATGGTGGCACTAATGGACGCATCGTTTAACGTGTGCTTCCAGCCATTTCGCTCGTTAGTTTCTGACATGGTACCGCCGTCGCAACGCAATGTTGGGTACTCTATCCAATCGCTACTTATCAATATTGGCGCTGTTATCGGCTCTATTCTTCCTTTTGTCCTAACGAACGTCATTGGTCTTGAAAATACGGCACAAATGGGGCAGGTTGCTCCTTCCGTCATTTGGGCGTTTTATATTGGCGCAACAGTGTTGTTAGGTACTGTCATTTGGACCGTGATCCGCACTAAAGAATATGCACCCGAAGACTACAATCGTTACAAAGGCCTTAGCGAGACAGCTTCTGTAACAACTGAAGAGAAAAAGGCGCCGCTAGGGCAGCGTCTGGCTGAGTTTTTTACACTGGTAAAAGACATGCCAACGACCATGAGGCAATTAGCTGTAGTGCAGTTTTTCTCTTGGTTTGCACTGTTTATTATGTGGGTTTACACCACGCCAGCCATTACGCAACATATATGGAACGTAGATAAGCAATGGTTTGACCCTACTTTTATCGCAGCAGCGCCAGTTGTGCCGGAAGCGATAGTTATGGCTAAAGGTGCCGCAGGTGATTGGGTGGGGATCTTGTTTGCTGCCTATTCTGTGTTTGCCGCCATATTTTCTATTTTTCTTGCAAAGCTTGCAGATAAATTCGGTCGTAAAACCGTTTATGCCGGTTCCCTCGCATTAGGCGGTATCAGCTATGTAAGTTTCCTGCTTTTCCAAGACTTAAACATGGTAAACGTTAACCTACTTATCACCGAAGTAACGGTGCCGCTTGGCGCTGTTAAGTTACTTATTCCGATGATAGGTGTAGGTATCGCGTGGGCGGCCATTTTAGCGATGCCATACGCTATGCTTGCGGGTGCACTACCTGCAAATAAAACGGGCGTTTACATGGGAATATTTAATTTTACCGTTGCAGCGCCACAGATTGTCTCGGGTTTAACAGCTGGATGGATTTTAAGTAGCGTCTTCGATAACGATGCTAAATACATCATTGTTGTAGCGGGTGTGTCTATGTTGATTGGAGCTGCCTCAGTATTTTTTGTAAAAGAAGCCGATAAGCAAGACCTTGAAGCAGCAAAGGGAGCGTAATATGAAATTTAATCGGACAGCTATCGCGTTGACTGTAGCAGGTGTACTTTGCTCAGCGTGCGCAAGCACTGTAAATAATGAAGTAAGGTCAAAGGTTGCCGCTGACCGTATTGTCGGTACGGACACGCCGTTTGCCAGTGAAGCGGTGTACTTTGTTGTTACCGACCGATTTGTTGATGGCGACCCTTCAAATAACCATGAGACACAAGGTGGGGAATACCCCACTTGGCAACTTCCGCTTGAAGGCCCTGAGGGTAAAAAAGCGTACGTGGGCTACATGGGCGGAGATCTAAAAGGCATTTTAAACAATGCTGATTACATCAAGGATATGGGTTTCACTGCAGTGTGGATGACGCCTGTTCACGATAACCCTGATTACGCCTTCAATGGCGATGAACCTATTACCTATGGTGGCGCCTTTAAAGACGGTGGCAAAACAGGGTATCACGGTTATTGGGCAACAAATTTCTACAAAGCCGACGAGCACCTTGTTAGTGATGATTTAAGCGTGAGGGATTACACCGCTAAAATGAAGGCTAGCGGGTTAAAATCGGTGTTTGATATCGTGGCAAATCACGGTACACCAAGCTTTACGATGGAGGAAGACTTACCTGGGTACGGTGAAATTTATGATAAAGATGACAACTTGGTTGCTGATCATCAAAATTTACCCCCTCAAGAATTAGACCCAGAAAACAACCCGCTTCACCGTTTTTTTCATGACTATCCTGATTTGGTAAAGCTGTCGAACCTTGATGATGAGAACCCTGAAGTTCGTGATTATCTCATAAATAGTTATCTATATTGGATTTCACAGGGCGCCGATGGCTTTAGAATTGATACGATTAGACACGTTCCCCACGCTTTTTGGCGAGAAGCTTCCGATAGAATTAGAGAGCGTTACCCAGACTTCTTCATGTTTGGTGAAGCGTTTGATTACGAGGCCAATAATATTGCTCAGCATACACTGCCAAAAAATGGTGGGGTAAGCGTTCTTGATTTTCCGATGCAAAAAGCCATGGTCAGCGTATTTGAAAAGCCACTGGAAAGCGATTTTGCTGATTTAGAAAATGCGTTACATCTTACGCATGGACCTTACCATAACCCGTACGATTTAACGACGTTTTACGACAACCATGATATGGCGCGTATCAACGCGACGGACAATGGTTTTATTAACGCACACAACTGGTTATTCACGGTAAGGGGAATACCTGTGGTATACATGGGTTCTGAAATCGGGTTTATGCGCGGCACTGCAGAACATGCAGGGAACCGTAATTACGTAGGGCAAGAAAGGTTAGATGCAGCGGTTAATCATCCTATTCAACAAGCCTTAACCGACATAGCAAACGTTCGTAAAAATACGCCTGCTTTACAACGTGGTATTCAGGTAAGTGTAGCGCTTAGCGGGCACACGGCAGCGTTTTACCGAGTGATTAATACGGAAGAAAGCCAGCAAACTGCTCTGGTTCTGCTTAATAAAGGCGATAGTGCACAGACGTT
This sequence comes from Alteromonas infernus, assembly GCF_902705815.1. Classification (NCBI taxonomy): domain Bacteria; kingdom Pseudomonadati; phylum Pseudomonadota; class Gammaproteobacteria; order Alteromonadales; family Alteromonadaceae; genus Alteromonas; species Alteromonas infernus. The sequence goes on along the minus strand of NZ_CACSIG010000020.1, from coordinate 44,262 downwards.
TAATGTTAATCAATTCATCCAGTCGGGTAACTGGGTTGAGCAGTTAACGGGGCGCGAATTAACCATTGCTGAAGGCGGGAAATTAAGCGCTACTGTTGAACCAAACGGGGTGCAGGTGTGGCTGCGCGAAGGGAAGGTTGAGAACGAGGCACTGCTTGCTCAAATTAAGTATCAGCTATCGCGTCAGTAAAGGTCTGTTATTTTTTATTACCTTGATGTTATCGCGTGACGCCCATGCTTTAACGAACATTCAGGTGATACTCACCTGATTACTGATACAAAAAAGCCCCGATAGACATTTTTCGGGGCTTTTTATATTCGCTACGTCACTATTCAATAACGATAACTAACGGTCAACTCAACTGCGCTATTCGCTACCACAAGATTGGCGAATAATAATATCAGCAGGCATTAAGTAATCTTCTACCTCTTCATTATTAATAGCTTTAAGCAGTGTATTAACAAGTAATTCGCCGGCAAGCTTCGTATTTTGCTGAACCGTGGTTAGCGAAGGCGTGGTGTATGCTGACACCGCAATATTATCATACCCCACCACGGCTACATCGTCGGGTACATTGACTTTAGCTTGCCTAAGCGCCCTAAGCACGCCCATAGCGATAAGGTCAGATGCACAAACAATAGCTTGAGGCAGCGCTTTGTTTTGAAGTAGCGATTTTATGGCTTCTGAGCCTGCATCTTCTGTTGAATTCGCGTTTTCTTGCACACTATTTTTATCCAGGCCATGAGCCATAAGGGTTTCAAAATATCCGTTATAGCGCGCTTTGAACTCGGGGGCATGTTCACCATTGTCACCAATAAAAGCAAACGAGCGTTTACCTAATGCAATCAGGTGTTCAGTGATGCTTTGACCACCTTGGTAGTTGTCACACCCAATGCTAACGCCCGGGTGGGCTTCATCAGGTGCACCCCAGCGAACAAAGTGCGTACCTTGAGATTCAAGCTGTGCAACTTTGTTTTGGTAGTCGGTGTAGTCACCATAACCCAACAAAATAATGCCGTCAGCTTTATTAGAATCTTCGTATTCTGCGTGCCAGTCATCTTCTAAGTTTTGAAAAGACACGAGGAGGTCATAGTTAGCCTGAGCGCAGGCTCGAGTAATACTGCCTAGCATTGCCAGAAAAAACGGGTTGATCATTGAGTCATCAGACGTTGGGTCTTCAAACAAGAGTAAGGCAATTGTACTGCTCTTTTGCTTTCTCAAGTTACTTGCGTTCTTATCAACTTTGTAATTGAGTTCCCTAGCAATACGCTGAACGCGGTCACGAGTTTCTTGATTAACCAACGGGCTATTATTAAGTGCCCGAGAAACGGTTGACTGTGAAACCCCTGCCAGATGGGCAATGTCAAAAGAGGTTGCTTTTTCTTTCATAAATACCATGATTTGCTGCTACGACTTTGTTGTCGCTGCACGTAGATTACCATATTTTTCTTTTTACGCGCGCTTTTTGAATGCCGAAAGCGGGAATCGTAACGCAATGGCAAGCAAAGGCGTAGTGTACCTGTGTGGCTTATCAACGCGGTGCATACATTTACTCTTAGGTTTGCTGGATCGCTGCTAATTCAACCACTTGTTATGCTTCTTTGAATAAAACATGGTTGAACCAATTGTGACAGTGTTATACTCAAACAGATTTTGAAATTATACGTGCATAAGGGGAACCTGCGAATGGCCGAGACTGAACACCGTCCGACCAATTTTATCCGTCAGATTATTGATAAAGACCTGTCTAATGGTCTGCATGACGCTATTAAAACTCGATTCCCGCCGGAACCAAACGGGTTTCTTCACATAGGCCATGCTAAGTCTATCTGCCTAAACTTCGGTATTGCAGAAGACTACACCGGGTCTTGTAACCTTCGCTTTGACGACACTAATCCAGCGAAAGAAGACATTACTTTCGTTAACTCAATCAAAGAAGACGTAACCTGGCTTGGGTTTACGTGGGATGGCGAGGCGCGCTATTCATCAAACTATTTCGATCAACTTCACGCTTATGCGGTTGAACTTATTGAAAAAGGCTTAGCCTATGTAGACTTTTCTGCGCAAGACGTTATGCGTGAAATGCGTGGTACGTTGAAAGAGCCAGGCCAAAATAGTCCTTATCGCGATACAGACGTGGAAACAAACCTTAAAGAGTTCGCCAAAATGACAGCAGGCGACTACAAAGAGGGCGAGTGTAGTTTACGCGCTAAAATAGACATGACATCGCCATTTATGTGTATGCGCGACCCTGTAATCTATCGGGTTAAACACGCTCATCACCACCAAACAGGTGATAAGTGGTGTGTCTATCCGATGTACGATTTTACCCACTGTATCTCTGACGCCATTGAGGGTATAACACACTCTTTGTGTACACTAGAGTTTCAAGATAACCGTCGTCTTTACGACTGGGTAATTGAAAATATTTCTATCGACTGTACGCCCCGTCAATACGAATTTTCTCGTTTGAACTTGGAGTACACGGTATTAAGTAAACGTCGTCTTATTCAACTGGTAGAAGAAAACCACGTAAGTGGTTGGGATGACCCGCGCATGCCTACAATTGCGGGCTTGCGTCGTCGTGGTTACACACCGGGTTCTATTGTTGAGTTTTGTAAACGAATTGGCGTAACTAAAATGGACAATATGGTTGAGATGTCCATGCTAGAAGCCTGCATTCGCGATGACTTAAACGCTAATGCGCCACGTGCTATGGCGGTACTTGACCCAATAAAGCTCGTTATCGAAAACTACGAAGAAGGGAAGACCGAAACACTAGTTGCGCCAAATCACCCTAACGATGAAAGTATGGGTACGCGTAACATTGGCTTTAGTCGTGAGGTTTACATTGAAGCGGAAGATTTCCGTGAGTCGGCTAACAAGAAATTCAAACGCTTAGTGTTAGAAAAAGAAGTACGACTACGCAACGCCTACGTTATTAAAGCTAATCGGGTCGAGAAAGACGAAGAAGGGAACGTTACCACAGTATATTGTACTTACGACCCTGATACATTAGGTAAAGATCCAGCCGATGGCCGCAAGGTCAAAGGCGTTATTCACTGGGTAGATGCGGCAACCGCACAAGCGGCAGAATTTAGACTTTATGACCGCTTATTTAATGTGCCAAACCCAGCGGCAGAAGAGAACTTTACCGACGCAATTAACCCTGAATCTCTCGAAGTTAAGCAGGGCTGGGCAGAAGCTGGCTTAATTGGAAATGTGCCAGAAGTAGGTGCATGGCAATTCGAACGCACGGGCTACTTTTGTGTAGACAAAGACAGTACTGATGCAAAACCGGTGTTTAATCGCACTGTCGGCCTAAGAGACACATGGGCTAAAATAGGCGAATAATCTAGTTATATACGCCACATGTATCGGCTTCATTGTTAAAAAAAACCGCTTAAGCTAGCTTAAGCGGTTTTTATTTTTATATTGGTAGCGCTCGTTTTTAATTTAATAGATATCGTGTGTACGCGCTATTTTTTTGGCTGACAATCGAGTGACTGCCCGTTAACTTCGATGCTGTCATTCCCCATTAAGTAAAGATACATAGGCATAATATCTTCAGGCGTTTTTAATGTATCTGGATTTTCTGCCGGAAACGCTTGAGCGCGCATTTGCGTGCGAGTACCGCCAGGGTTGATACAATTAAACCTTAGTGTTTTGTTCTGGTACTCATCGGCGAGGGTTTGCATAACGCCTTCTGTCGCAAACTTAGAAACCGCATAGGTTCCCCAAAACGCACGGCCTTTTCGGCCTACACTCGATGTGGTAAAAATCACTGATGCATTCTCGGCTTTCTCTAACGCCGGAATGAGTGCTTGAGTCATGTACACCATACCATTTACGTTAACTTGCATCACGTCTTGCCACTCTTCGGCGTCGATATCTTTAAATGCGCTTAAATGCCCAAGAATGCTTGCATTGTGTAGCACCCCATCTAGACGGCCGAACTGGTCAATAATCGTCTGGGTCATCTGCTGATAGTGAGAGGGGGTAGCACCTTTAATGTCTAAGGGGACAATCGCAGGCTCTTGGCCACCAGCTGCAACAATGTCGTCATAGACGGCTTCAAGTTTTGATACAGTACGGCCTAATAAAATACAAATAGCGCCATGAGCAGCATAAGTTTTCGCGGCTTGTGCACCAATCCCATCGCCGGCACCGGTGACAAGAATCACTTTGTCGCGTAACAAATCTACTGGTGCGTTGTAATCGTTCATCGTATTCCTTTAAAAGGTTAATTTTTCATTCGCGAAAGTCGAAGCTTGTTGCCCTTTAATAAGTTTTAAAGGTCAGTAACGCTTCGCTTTTTAAGTCCCCAGATCATACTCAGCCTGACTCACAAGTAAAACATTGAATGAAAAAACTCTTCAAACGTAAAAAAAGTTAACATTAATAGTTAACAAAACTTTGCAAAGTTGCAACAAAGTCAATAAGATTGAGGAAGATACAACTGGTCTAACATGTTTAAAACTATTAACTACACCTGTAAAGACAGGATAGTGCAGGCTACTTTTATAAGAGTTGAGTTTTAGACGCAGAATAACAACAATGCTTGTAGGGAGTAGAGATGAGAAAACTCGTATTAAGTTCCAGTGTGGCCCTTGCGCTGGGTCTAGCAGGCTGTGGTGGCTCCGATGAAACCCTTTCCGACATTCAGGCCGAAACAGAAGTCCAAACCCCATTTTCGCGGATCCTTTTTGACCCAGCAGCAGGGAACCTCAACATTCCAAACGACCTTCTTATGCTTCCGGGCGATGACGGTTTCTTCGATTACACACTAAATATCCCAGTGGCTGACCCCACAGACTTTGCTGACCCGCAAAATGCGCTTAACGTGTTAGATGGGTGGTCTACTCAGCACCCGTTCGTTATCAACGTAGAAACACCGCCGGGTGCTTCGTTAGACGAGAGCACGCTAGCATCTGGCGTATTGTTGTATGAAGCAACGCTAGGTCTTGACCAAAGCGACCCAGATTGCGCGCAAATCACCACGCCATCAGCGGGTTGTAAGCTTGGTGACCAACTTACTTTCGGTGTTGATTATGTATTAAGCCTTGCTGATAGCAACACGATTACTTTTGTGCCTTTAAAACCACTTAAGGCTGCGCAAGGTTACATGTTGGTCATGACTACTGATTTGAAAGATTCTTCAGGCAAGTCAGTACAAGGCTCAACTACGTGGGACTTGGTAAGGCAAGATATTAATGCCAACCCTTTAGGAAGCGATGCACAGCTTCAATTACAAGGTTTAGTTAATTCTTTAGTTAACCCTCTTCTAGGTGCCGGCTTTGCCCGTGAAGATATTACTTATGTGTCTGCTTTTACCACCCAATCTGTTGCTAATTCGCTAGATACGATTAAAAAAGTCATGATTAGTGGTTTTGCTCAACTTGCAGCAGGCGGTGATCCTTCTGCGCCTTCAGCACTACCGGCGATTACAGTTGGTGATGCAGCAGTAGCGCCAAATGCAATGGAAGCACTAGGGCTTGTAAACTCTACGGTTGTTGCAGGTGCGGTAGAGCAGGGAAAACAGGGGTTATCTGAGCAAGTACAGGCTGCCATTGATGCAACTGATTTTAGCGCGTTGGAAACGTGTGCAGGTCTGGCTGGTACAGTTTCTGGCCAATTGTCTGCGCAGTGGGGCGCACTAAACGACTTTGCTGTTGGCGTATCTACGGGTATCTTGGCGCAAGCAGGTCCATTCTGTGCGGCACAGCGCTACGAGGGTAATATTGCACTGCCTTATTTCCTAGGTGTTCCGAGCGCTGAAAACCCATTAGCACCAGTAAATGACTTCTGGAAAGCAGCGTGTGATAGCGGCATTGTGCTAGCAGGCGCACCGCAAGAATTGCTTGCTAATGCTGAGCCAGGTCCAAATGCAGAAATGTGTTCTTCTCTTGGCCTTGCCGATGTTCGCATTAATGGTGAAATGCTAGATAGCGCTAGAAACATTACGAAGTTCAATCCATATCCACAGCCTACCGGCGGTAACATGGGAACGGAGACGCTAGACGTGCAGGTAACGATTCCTGATCCAGCCATTGCTGGTGCACTAGGTTTCCCAATTAGTATGCCAGAAGCAGGATGGCCGGTCGTTATTTTAGCGCATGGCATTACAAGTCAAAAAGAAGATATGCTTGCCATTACGGGTACGCTGTCGCTGGCAGGTATTGCGTCTGTAGCCATTGACCAACCGCTACACGGTAGCCGTGGCTTTGATTTAGATGGCGATGGCACTGACGACCTTAACGCTACAAGCGTAAGCGCCACGCACTATATGAACCTAGCAAGCCTGCCTACGGCGCGGGATAACTTGCGCCAAAGTGTGTCTGATCTTCTTGGCTTACGTTTAGGCTTAAACGCAGTGATTGATAATACAACAACACAAAACGTTAAGTTTGATATGTCTCGTGTGTCTATCATGGGTGTTTCTTTAGGGGCGATTACTGGCGGTAATTTTGCTGCGGTTGCAAATACATCAATGGGCGGTGATTTAGCAGCACTTGATGGTATGTTTGCTGTTAGAGAAGCGTCTCTTGAATCGCCGGGAGGCGGCGTAGCACAATTCTTACTAGAGTCTGCTGCTTTTGGTCCCCTGATCAAAGGGTTACTGCTTTCACAGGCATCAGAAGATTTTGTTGCTCTATTACAGCAGTTGTATGAAACAACTGACGTAAACGAAGAACAACTTGCAGCGGCAGTCGCTATCTTTGAAGAGGCGTTAACAGAAGAACAGGCTGCTGAAGTAAATGCGGTATTTGCTGAGTTTGCTTTTGCTGCTCAAACCGTCATGGATGCGGGTGACCCAACCAACTATGCACAAACGCTTGGTAGTAATACGCCTGTTCACATGATGACGGTAGTAGGTGATGGCAGCGAAGAGAACTTGCCTGACCAAGTAATTCCAGTGTCTACAGCCTTACCACTGTCGGGCCAGTTACCGCTAGCTGCTACTATTGGCCTAGAGCAGGTAACAACGACTCAAGGGCCAGGTACTGACCCAATTAGTGGCTTGGTATTGTTCAACAGTGGGGCTCACGCATCTAGCTTAAGCCCAGCGGCGAGCGCAGCGGTTACTACCGAAATGCAAAAAGAAGTGGCTGGCTACATAGCTTCAGATGCGTTAGCGTTACCTATCTCTGATGAAAGTGTGGTTGCAAACTAAAAGTGCACGTTACTTTGGTAACAAGGTGTAGTTAAAACAACACCATTAAACAATGTTATAGCCGGTTTAAAGTGTTTCTTTAAACCGGCTTTTTTGTATATAAATTATAATGTTGTTTGAAAGTTGCAGGTTGTTAATGTAGTGTTAACAGAGGTCAGATCAGTATAAATCTCTCTGCGTAACACACTCATTAAAAAAACGTGTGAGCAGCATAGAAAAGGGCCTATTCATTCATCATTAGGGAAAACATGCGATGATTAATAAAACCACGTTTACTAGTAAACGGACGCTTATTGCACTTTCTCTCACAGCGCTTCTAAGTGCTTGCGGAGATAACGACAACGATTTTTCAAACATACAACAGCCGGCACCAACGCCCCCAACTTCACCAGCGCCAGCACCTGAGCCTATTCCCGCTTTTTCACCTGACGGAACGTTATCGGCAGACGTAACCTGGACTAAGTACGGTGTGCCTCATGTTAAAGCCGATACTTTAGAGAGCATGGCCTACGGTGTTGGCTATGCTTTTGCGCGTAACAATTTATGCGTACTGGCCGATCAAATTCTTAAATATAATTCAGAGCGTGCTAAGTATTTCGGACCGGATGCAGTACCAGGCAGCGGAGACTCAGAGCATCTCATTAATGATTTTGGTTTTATAACTTTAGGCATAAGAGAGCTAGCAGAGGAAAACCTCCCCCGGTTATCTGCAAACTCACGAGCTATGTTTCAGGGCTATACTGCTGGGTACAATCGCTACTTAAACGAAACGCCCGTAGATGAGCAAGATCAAAGCTGTGCAGGTCAGCCTTGGGTTACTGAAATCGACAGTGTAGACCTATTAACCTATTCATTAGGCGTAGCGCTGCTACCTGGTGCCGCTAACTTTTTAGGCCCAATGTTTATCGCAGCGCCTGAAGGGGAAAGTTACTTACCAACCCCAACTGCATCTTCAACTGAGTCCACGGCGTCCATTAAGATCGCTCCTACCGTTAAGGTGCCCGATCGCAATCCGCAGGAAATGGGCTCAAATGGGTGGGGTTTAGGCAGTGATAAAACAACGAATGGCAAAGGCATGGTATTGGGTAATCCACACTTCCCACATACTGGCAACCTACGTTTTTGGAACTTTCATGCGCAAGTTCCCGGTCATTTAAACGTAACGGGGGGCTCATTAATGGGGTTACCTGGGGCAGTGAACATTGGTTTTAATGAAAACGTCGCGTGGACACATACCTTTTCCACGGCAGAACATTTTGTGGTTTATCAACTAACGCTAGATGAAAACGACGAAGCAGGGCTAACCCATGTTGTCGATGGTAACCGACGTACTATCTACGAAAAGCCAATGCAAATCGACGTGGCTGTGGGCGGTGGACAAACAATAACGCTAGAAAAAACGGCTTATTATACGAATTATGGCCCTATGATAGAGGTGCCAGGTAATTTTGATTGGAGCGACACCAACGCGTTTGCAATAAAAGACGCTAACTTGCCTAACTTTGATATTGTCGACCACTGGCTAGCCATGAACATGGCCACGTCAATGGACGAGTTCAAACAAGCCTTTAAAGACTATGACGGGGTAATATTTAACAATACGATGGCGGCTTCTAGCGACGGCCAGGTATTTTATATCGATGATTCGACGGTGCCGAATTTAACAGAAACGGCTATTGAACAACTCACCACTAACCCGTTGCTTATTCAGACGAAGGCTGCTGCGGGTTTTACGGTCTTACCCGGAAATATTTCTCAGTTCGACTTCGAGGGGCCTGTACCTTACGAAGAAGCGCCTAAATACGAAGGAACAGATTCAGTTCAAAATTCAAATGACAGTTACTGGCTGACAAATTTGAATTCACCTATTGTTGTGAGCAACCCGCTTTTTGGTAATGTCGACAACCAGCAAAGCCTGCGTTCACGAATGGGGCAGCAGTTTATCGAAAATGAAGCGGGGAGTGACGGTACCTTTACGCCACAAGAAGTAGAAGGTTTATTGTTTAACAACCGAAGCTACTTGGCTGAAAATATTTTACCTTCTTTATTAGAGGCGTGTGCGAATCAGGGCGATACGCCTGTTAATGTAGACGGTACGGCAGTGGATATCTCTGTATCTTGTGCTGCACTGGAAGACTGGGATGGAACCATGAATCTTACCAGTACCGGCGCTCACGTCTTTAGAGAGTTTGCGTTCCAATTTAACCAAGCGCCACAGTGGGAAACACCGTTCTCATTGGAAATGCCAGTAACCACACCTTCAGGCTTAATGCAAAATGATGTAACGCTTCAGCAATTAGCGCGTGCAACGCAGGTAATTGAAGAAGCAGGTATTGCTTTTGATGCGCCACTTGGCGATGTGCAGTTTGTTGAACGTAGTCTTCCTGATGGAACGGCTTCGGGTGTAAAACTGCCGTGGGCTGGCGCACACAACATTGAAGGTGGCTTTAACGTATTCGATGTTAGTAGCAATAGAAATGGAACGCTGTTGCCTAGACATTCCTACGAGACAATAAACAACAATACGGCAATGAGTGCCCAAGCCGAGGGTTACCACATTAACTACGGCACGAGCTGGGCTATGGTAATCAATTTTACCGATGAAGGCCCGAAAGGCCGTGGTATTTTGACGTATTCTCAGTCTCGAAAATATGGCAGTGAACACTTCTTAGACCAAACTCGCCTCTACTCAACGCAACCAACGCTACGAGATATCTATTTTACGGAAGAAGAGATCGAGGCCAATAAGATTGAGCACGTTACACTATCGTCAGACTAAGGTGAGACTGGTATTATAGCGCAATGAAAACAGCGACTTTGCCATTTATTGGTAAAGTCGCTATTTACGTGTTGGGTAGATAACGTTGCTTACCCGTTTATTTTACTAGGAGTAGAGTTTGGAGTTTTTGTACGAATACGGTTTGTTTGTTGCCAAAGCAGTAACACTCGTCGTTGCTTTTATCGTGGTTGTATCAACCATTGTCGGTGTGGCAAGTAAGCAGAAGCAGGGGAAAGGCCAACTTGAAATCGTGTCTATTTCTGAACAGTTAAAAGACATAACGAATTATGCAAAGCAGGTACTTTTAGATAAGAACGCGCTTAAAAAACTGGCAAAGGAACAAAAGAAAGAAGCTAAGGCAAAAAATAAGGAAAAGGGCGTAGACGCGAACAAGTCCCGCTTATACGTCATCGACTTTAAAGGCTCGATGGACGCAAACGAAGTTGAACATTTACGCGAAGAAGTTACCGCTATTCTTTGTGTTGCTAATAAAGAGGACGAAGTGTTAGTTCGCCTTGAAAGTGGCGGCGGTGTGGTACACGGGTACGGACTTGCAGCATCACAGCTTCAGCGTATTAAAGAAAAAGGCCTTAAGTTAACTATCGCTGTGGATAAAGTAGCGGCGAGTGGCGGTTATATGATGGCGTGTGTTGCTGATAAATTACTTGCTTCTCAGTTTGCTTATATTGGCAGTATTGGCGTTTTGGCGCAGCTTCCTAACTTCAATAAATTGCTCAAGAAGAATGACATTGAGTTTGAGCAACACACCGCCGGTGAATTTAAACGAACGCTGACGATCTTTGGTGAAAATAACGACGAAGGTCGTGCCAAATTTAAAGAAGAAATTGAAGAAATTCATGTTCTTTTTAAAGACTTTGTTCAAAGCCAACGCCCTGATATGAACATTGACAAAGTCGCTACAGGTGAGTACTGGCCTGGTATCAAAGCTAAGACGCTAGGTTTGGTCGACGAGATAACCACATCAGATGATTATATTCTCTCTCATTATCCAGCACGGGAAATATTTAGCGTTAAATATTCAGTGAAGAAGAACGTCGCTGAAAAGCTAGGTATGTCAGCAGCAAGCGTTGTTGAAAGGGTATTTATGAAATCAATGAGCAAAGCGCGTCACTGGTTTTAACGCAAGCGGTACGTCTGCGCTTTAAGGGCGCACTATGCTGTTTTTTTACGGCTTTTGGGGTGCAGACGTAACGTAATTAATTAACCTACATAAAGATAATAAAAAGAATATGGCACGGCATACTAAAAGCGATATTGTAGATGCGGCAGAGTTTCTGTTTTCTCAAAGCGGGTTTACACAAACCTCCATGCGAGATATTACTGCAAGAGCCGGCGTCAATTTAGCGTCGGTTAACTATCACTTTGGCAGTAAGAAAAACCTTATTCAGGCGGTATTTAAGCGCTACTTTGACCATCTAATGCCGCAAGTACAGTCGTGCTTAGCTGAAATTCAGCCTAGTAAGGGGGCAAAAGGGGTAGAGCAGCTGCTGTATTCACTCATTCCCCCAATGTTAGACTTAAACGAATTGTCGCCTCAGGGCACCGCCACCTTTGTAAAACTTCTTGGCCGCGGGTATAACGAAACCCAAGGCCATTTGCGTAAGTTTATAATGACTGATTATGGTGATTGTATTAGAACACTTGTGAATGCCATTAGGCAGTGTTTGCCAGACTTGCCTGAAGAGGAGTTATTCTGGCGTCTTCATTTTGCAATGGGGAGCTTTGTATTTTCAATGGCATCAAGTCAGGCATTGACAGAGATAGCCGAGTCGGATTTTCACAAGCACGTCAATATCGAAGAGGTGATAAACCACCTTGTTCCGTTTGTTGCACAGGGCTTAGCCGGCAGGTAATCGATATATAACGGTTTTTTTTTGCGAAAAAGCCAAGATTACACCTACAGTTTGTATCTGCCTGTAGGTGTAAAACCAATATACACCGTTAAACATATTTTTAACGGGGTAAAGTGGCTCCTGGTACTTCTGCATTAAGCTTTTCTGCCCAAAAATCTTTCACAGAAAAACCTGACTTTGCTGGACCAGATGCTTTTTTCTTACTCGGTGTAGACGAGGCTTTGGCTTCTTTCTTCGTCGTTGTTTGTGACGACATCGAATCTACCATTTCCTGAAGCTGTGCTAAACGTACATTTTTACCACCATCAACACTGTACCAGCCACTTTTAGCTTCTATGTTAGGTGCTTTGCCGTGGGCTTTTTTATAAGCGTCAGAAAATGCAGCGATTACCGTGTCTTTGTCTAAGTTTGCCATGCTTTTTTGCTCTTTATTTTGTTAAGATGACGAACGAATAATGACTTACCTGAACACCAGATACGCGTTAAACGTAAAGGCAACGTTTACAGCGGAAACCCTAAAGGCGCGGTGCACATATGCAGCGCCTATGTGACAACCAGTATCTCGCGCTTATTTCAGTTAAATAGCAGGTAATTTCATAAACGTTCGCTACATTTTATAGCGTTTTTTAACCTATTTGTCTAACTTTCCACCGGAGGACCTGTGTCTATTAATAACCTTGAGCTGAAAAACTATCTCGATGGCGTTCTAAGGGCGAATGAAATCAGTGACTACTGTCCAAATGGCTTACAGGTAGAGGGCACAGGTAAAATTAAAAAAATTGTTAACTGGTGTTACCGCATCTCAAGCGCTTGTTGACGCAGCGATAGACGCTGACGCAGATGCCATTATCGTTCACCACGGTTATTTTTGGAAAGGTGAGTCGCAGACCATCACGGGTATGAAAAAACGCCGATTGTCCGCTTTACTTGCTAACGATATCAACTTATATGCCTACCACCTTCCTTTGGATGTTCACCCTGAATTTGGCAATAATCGCCAGCTGGCGTCTTTGTTAGGTATTCAAGATATTCATGCAGTTAGCCATGTTAAACCGATTGGCGTAGTGATGCAGGGCACGTTAGAAGATGAAACCGACGGTGTGACGTTGCAATCTACACTTCAGCAAATACTAAAAAGAGATGTGCTATTAGAAGGTCCAACGTCAAAACCCATTACAACACTGGCATGGTGTACCGGCGGTGGTCAGGGTTTTATTGAACAAGCTGTTGAACTTGGTGTCGATGCTTTTATTACCGGAGAAGTATCGGAACAAACTGTCCATACAGCCCGAGAAATGGGAATAACCTTTTTAGCAGCCGGCCACCACGCTACCGAGCGATACGGTGTTAAATCTCTTGGAGAGCATATTGCTGAACACTTCGACGTAACGGTTGAATTTATCGATATTGATAACCCAGCTTAGCTGTAATTGCACAATATGAAGAACGACCATATATTTGACGGCATCGCAGAAAAGTTCGCAAACAACATTTATGGTACAACGAAGGGCAGGCTTAGGCATACTTTGTTGTGTGATGTACTTGCGCCATATTTAGCCCGGCCGTTAAAAGCCATTGAAATTGGTGGAGGAACGGGCGTGATGACTGCGCATATTGCTGCAATGGGTCATGACGTTGTCCTTACCGATGCATCAAGTGATGTTCTATCGAAAGCCGCCCCTTTGCTCAACGCCAGCGATAATATACGAATTCGACATCAGTACTTGCAGGAAATAGATGATTTAGCAGCCTATGATTTAGTGGTTTGCCATGCGGTATTAGAGTGGTTAGATGCCCCCTTCGATGCTATCGACTTTATTCATAAGAATATGAAACGTGGCGCACGCCTTAGCCTGAGGTTTTTTTAATCAAGACGCAAACCTATTTGCAAATGCGATTTACGGTAATTTCGATTACATTGCTAAGGGCATGAAAGCGAAAAAGCAGGTGAGGCTAAACCCAAAACAACCGCTTGGTGCAATGCGAGTTGTAGACTATTGTGAATCTTTGGGGTTTAAGGTGTTAGACAAAGCGGGGATCCGCTGCTTTCACGACTATATGCGGGATATTAGTCATCAAAATAGTAAGTTTGATGAATTATTAGCGCTTGAACGGCAATACCACAAAATGCCGCCGTACCTGTGGTTAGGTAAATACTTCCACCTTATTTTAGAAAAAGGTTAAAGTCGATTGCTACCGCTTAGTATGTTGTCGATGGTTGTATTGGCAATTTCTTCTAGGGCTTCTTCGGTGAAGAAGCCCTGGTGGCCTGTTATCAACACATTAGGAAAAGTGGTTAACCGTTGAAATACGTCATCTTGAATGATTTCTTGGGAATGATCGACAAAGAAGAGTTCAGATTCACGTTCGTATACATCTAGCCCTAAATATCCAATTTTTCTTGATTTTAGGCCCTTTATTATCGCATCGTTATCGACTAAGCCCCCTCGGGACGTGTTAATAAGCATGACACCGTCGGGCATTTGGGCAAGGCTACTTTCGTTGATGATGTGATGACTATGTTCATTAAGTGGGCAATGAAGCGTAACTATCGCGCTCATTGCGAATAGTTCGTCAAGAGAGACATAATGCGCTCCCATTTTCTTTACGCTTACGTCTTCTATAGGGTCAAAACAAAGCACGCGACAGCCAAAGCCTAACAATATCCGTATTACGGCCTTGCCAATTCTGCCGGTGCCGATTACACCTACCGTTTTATTATGTAAAGTAAACCCTATCAACCCGGCAAGGTTAAAATTACCCTCTCTCACGCGATTATACGCTTTATGGGTTTTACGGTTTAATGTCAGTATAAGGGCAAGGGTATGCTCGGCAACGGTTTCAGGGCTATATGCAGGTACACGGCTTACTGAAATGCCTGCTCGGGTAGCAGCATTAACATCAACGTTATTAAAACCTGCACAGCGAAGTGCAATATGCTCTACGTCGGCGTGCTTAAGTGCGTCAATTGTTTCTGCATTTACGTCATCATTAACAAATACCACGACGTCAGAAAAACCTTTACAACTTACCGCCGTTGAAGGGGTTAAAGGGTGTTCAAAGAAAGTGGCTTCTATACGGGGTTGCAGCGTTTTATTACGTTCACAAAGTAAGGCAGTGAAAACCTGTTTTTCATACGGGCGGGTGCTGAAAAACACAACTTTTCTGCTACTTTCACTGTCAGTTTCAATTTTGCTCTGGCTCATAACGCTCCCTCGTAGTATTCGATAAACGCAATTTAAAACATACAGTGAAGCTAGATCATTCGCTATTCCTTTCTAATAGTTCTGCGATATCGCTATCGATGGAAGAGGGCTTTATGGTCGGTGCGTAACGTTTTAATACTTTACCTTCTGCGTTTATAAGAAACTTAGTGAAGTTCCATTTTATTCGCTTAGACCCTAACAGGCCGGGTGCTTCGTTTTTTAATGCCTCAAACAACGGGTTGGCGTCTGGGCCGTTAACGTTAGTTTTTTTAAACAGTGGAAAAGACACACCAAAATTAAGCGTGCAAAATTGTGCAATGTCTTCATCACTTCCCGGCTCTTGGTGTCCGAATTGGTCGCAAGGAAAACCTAATATTTCAAAGCCTTTGTCATGATACTTTTTATAGAGCGCTTCAAGCCCCTCATATTGCGGCGTAAAACCGCACTTGCTGGCAGTATTCACTATAAGCAACACCTTCCCTTTGTATTGTTCCAAGGTGGTTTGCTCGCCGGTATTTAGCGTGAGGGAATGCTGATAGAGTTCCAAAGTCATTTTCCTATATTTTTGTTGTTGTTAAGTCTGTTACTCTTAGGTAAACCAAACATCGTTGATTCTATCTAGAGTATATTTTGTATGAGTAATTTGAAAGTGAGTTTTCTGGGTTTAGGGGTTATGGGCTTTCCAATGGCAGGGCATTTAAGCAATGCAGGCTATTCGGTTAATGTTTATAACCGTACCGTACAAAAAGCCTTAGCCTGGGCAACCCAATATCAAAAGGGTGGGGCAAATGTTGCCGTAAGTGAAACGGTAGCCCATGCATGCGAAGCAGCCGATATCGTATTTATGTGCGTTGGCAATGATAACGATGTAAGAGAAGTGGCCACGCAAGCATTACAAGTAATGAAACCGGGTAGTATACTTGTTGACCACACTACGGCATCTGCCGATATAGCGAGAGAACTGTACGCTGCGTGTAAGGAAAAGAGCGTAGGGTTTCTTGATGCGCCTGTGTCAGGAGGTCAAGCGGGGGCTGAAAACGGCCAGCTAACGATAATGGTAGGGGGCGATGAAGATAAATATAACAAGGTCGAGCCTGTCATGGCTCACTATGCTCGACACAGTCAGCTACTCGGCAAAAGTGGGAGTGGTCAGCTTGCTAAAATGATGAACCAGATTTGTATAGCTGGCATTGTACAGGGCCTCGCCGAAGCCCTACATTTTGGACAAAAAGCGGGGCTGGATTGTAACGCCGTCGTTGATGTAATAAGCAAAGGTGCAGCCCAATCATGGCAAATGGAAAATAGAGCTAGCACCATGTTAAGCAACAGCTTTGATTTCGGCTTTGCAGTAGATTGGATGCGTAAAGATTTGAGTATTGCGCTAGATGAAGCGCGAAAAAACGGTTCTACGCTAGCGCTAACCGCCTTGGTTGATCAGTACTACGCAGATGTACAAAAGCTGGGTGGAGGCCGTTGGGACACGTCGAGCTTACTTACACGGCTGAAATAATTTAAAAGACTACGTCATTGTAAAGGGGCAGCGCTAAAGATATATTTCAGGTGCCCCCTTTTTTGTAATGATGGCTTAAACCCTTATAACCAATAGCTAAAGTGCGTGTTCTTGCGCAAGTAAAACAAGCTGCTCTAAACGGGCCTTGTTTGTCTCGTTTAGCGTCAATGCCGTTACCTTTTCAATAAGCTGCTTGAGCCTATACTTTCGGTATACGCCAATATCAGCCTCAATCATACATTGAAGTAAATTCAGGCCAAAAGCGGCAGTTTGCGGCGAAAGTTGAAAGGCGTCATAAAAGTGTTTCATGGCTTTACTAAATAGCCCTTCAATAAAAAGCTGTGTACCGGTTTCATTAATCGAAACGGCTTGCTGGTGATTAAGACCTAAGCTTTCCCCGCCGGAAAAGATGAGTTCATCGTTCATCACTTGCTCTGATACTGCTTGTAGCTCAGCACTCTTTTGCTTTGCCATTAATAACAGTTCCCGCCTTTCGTTCATCACCCAAGCCGTGATGCACTTTAGCAGCAATAACCAAAACAGACGGTTCAGTACGCAAATAATTATCGACATAGTCACCTTCAAGCAGGTGTGTGGCTTTTTCTACATCGCCGTCAAGGACGGCGGAAAACGCTAAAAGGTAATCGCGTTTTTGCAAGGCTTGCGGGTCTCCTTGGCTTCTTCCTGCAATACCCACCAATTTTCGTGCTTGAGATAAACTTTCTGAACGATTTGTTTCAGGCGATTCTTCTGCAAGGAAAAGATAGAATTCCGCAAGTTCAAAGGTAAAGTCATTAAACCTGTCTTTTGCACTGCGGTGCATAGCGCGTTTCCTTTGTAGCAGATCTATGGCTTCAACAACCTTGTCCTGCTTTTGAAATGCTATTGTTTTCATCTTTGCTGCGGGTAAACTTAACTCGCTAAAGTTGATTTCATCTAAATACTTTTCAACTTGATCATAAGCGTTTTGCTCAAATGAAATGGACGCCAACCATTCGAATGCTTTATCTCGAGCAAGGCTTGAGTTAACCATATCGCCTAAATGGTCTTTGCATTCGGGCCACTGTCCAGACGCATACTGACATTTGACTTTACCCCATTGGGCCCATAAGACTTTGTCTGAACGGGTCAATACATCATCGTAAATACTAAGCGCACGGCGGATTTCTCCGCTTTCAAAAAGAAGTCGGGCGTAAAGCTTTCTTATATCACCAACTAAACGCGGCGGTATGCCATCTTTAATTTTCGCGCGAACAATACTGACTGCGCGTTCTACTTGTTTGTTGTCTAATGCATGCAGTACGTTTTTTACAAAGTCGCGATATGAGAGGTAATGATTGACTTGGCGTGTTAACGACGCAATGGTGTATGGCTTTATTAGTAATACGTCTGGTTGTAAATCCATGACCCGACCAATGGTCTGGGGGGAGCGGTCAGAGGTAAGAAAAATAATGCCGGTACTGGGCCTAATAAAACCCGATTCCCGTAAAATTTGAACCCATTCAACGCCCGATTTTCCTTCGCCTAAATGATAGTCCATTAGCAGTAATTCGAAGTTTTGTTTCTTGAGGGCGGCTTTTAGCTCTACGCCTGATGCAAAACTGCTCACTGATAAATTTGCGATAGACATTAAATGCCCTCGAAGCGCAGTTCGAGCGGTCGCATTGTCCTCTACAATGGCTATTCTAAATTCCACGGTAACCTGACGGGTTATTGTAAAGTAACTAGATTATCAGCAGCAGAATAAAAGTGCATTATTAATAAGGCTAAGATTCCCCCCCAATCGTGCGCACAATTACCTAACTGACTCATCTCGTCACAAAATATTTACGTTATAGATTATAATATTTAAACAAATATTTACCTTTACGTTTACGTAAGGGGTAGGTATTGGGTATGGTTACCGAAAAGTCCAATATATTAAAGGTAAGAAAAATGAACTTTGATTTAACCGATGATCAGTTAGCCTTTGAAGAAACCGCCCGCCAATTTGCTCAACAAGAGCTTGCGCCAAACGCTGCGATGTGGGACAGAGAGCACCACTTTCCCGTTGATGCTATTAAAAAAGCAGGTGAATTGGGTTTTTGTGGATTGTATGCACCAGAAAGTGCCGGAGGCCTTGGCCTATCGAGGCTCGACTCGTCTATTATCTTTGAGCAGCTTTCTATGGGGTGCACCACGACGACAGCAATGTTAACCATACACAATATGGCAACATGGATGATTGCGACGTGGGGTAGCGACGACGTTAAAGATGCATGGTGCGAGCAGTTGGTAACAGGCAATAAACTAGCGTCTTACTGCCTTACCGAGCCAGGCGCAGGTTCAGATGCGGCTTCACTTAAAACTAAAGCTACTAAAGAAAACGGTGGCTACGTACTAAATGGGGCAAAAGTATTTATTTCTGGCGCAGGCAGTACAGATATTTTAGTGGTTATGGCCAGAACAGGTGAAGACGGCCCTAAAGGAGTATCTGCATTTGCCGTTCCTGCGAATACAGACGGTATCGAATATGGAAAAGCAGAAGAAAAAATGGGCTGGAATGCCCAGCCGACCCGCATGATCACCTTTGATAATGTAAAGTTAGATGAAAGTTGGTTATTAGGTGAGGAAGGGCAAGGCTTCAAAATGGCCATGCAAGGCTTAGATGGCGGCCGTATTAATATTGCCACGTGTTCAGTTGGGACTGCGCAGCAAGCGCTGAATGTAGCGCGCGACTACATGAATGAGCGAGAACAGTTTGGTAAACCAATTGCCGGGTTTCAAGCGTTACAATTTAAACTTGCAGATATGGCAACGGAGTTAGTTGCGGCGAGACAAATGGTGCGTATGGCGGCTTGTAAATTAGATAATAATGATGCAGATAAAACTACCTACTGCGCTATGGCTAAACGCTTTGCCACCGACGTAGGCTTTAACGTGTGTAACGACGCGCTTCAATTACACGGCGGTTATGGCTATATAAAAGAGTACCCTCTAGAACGACACTTTAGAGATGTTAGAGTGCATCAGATCCTTGAAGGTACAAATGAGATTATGCGCGTTATTATTGGAAGACGTTTGTTGGCGGATGAACGCAGCGTATTGTAGTGCGCTTTTAGTAGCTATGTTAGACGTGGTTTTAATGGAACGTGTTTATGGTTGTAAACACGAAGAAGGAGGCGAGAAATAACGATGATTAATGCCGATTCAGTTGTAGTGGTTGATGAAATTACTACAGCAAGTAAAGACTACAAAATAGGCCGGTTAACGCTTAATAAACCCAAAGCACTGAATGCGTTAGATTTGGAAATGGCAGGTATAATGCTGGACGCACTTCGGCAATGGCAAGCGCGCAGCGACATTGTCGCTGTTGTCATAGACGCTGCAGGTGAGAAGGCGTTTTGTGCAGGTGGCGATATCGTCTCTATGTATAATTCGATGGTTGAAGCCCATGGAGAGATTCCCGCATTCCTCGAAACCTTCTTTGAAACCGAATACACCCTCGATTACACCATTCATAACTACAACAAGCCTATTATTGTTTGGGGCAGCGGCATTGTCATGGGGGGCGGTATGGGGTTACTTTGTGGCGCCAGCCATCGCGTTGTGACAGAAAATTCTCGTTTGGCGATGCCTGAGATTTCTATCGGGTTGTATCCTGATGTGGGTGGCAGTTACTTTCTTCCCCGTCTTCCCGGTAAATCGGGGTTATTCTTAGGTTTAACCGGCGGTCAAATGAATGCAGCAGATGCTATGTACGTTGGGCTCGCTGATGTAATGGTTAGTAGTGCTGAAAAAGAAAACTTGTTGCAGGGCCTCGTAGATTATGCGTGGAGTGAAACAAGCAGCTCAACCCTTGAAGGCGCAGTAAACACGGTGTTAAGCCGCCTACAAAAGCCTGAAGCGGAAGTGCAAAGCAACATAGGGCCCAACATGCCCCTTATCAATGACTTGTGTAGTGCCAACAATGTGAGCGAGGTTGTAAATGCCATATTGACCGCCAATATGCAGGGCAACAAATGGCTATCTAGAGCGCAAAGCACCTTGGCAAAGGGCTCGCCTATAACGATGCACTTGGTATTCGAACAATGTAAAAAGGGCGCTACTATGTCCTTAGCAGACTGCTTTAGAATGGAGGCTGATATGTCCTGTCGATGCGGCGAAAGTGGTGAGTTCCAAGAAGGGGTAAGGGCGCTGTTAATTGACAAAGATATGACGCCCCAATGGAAATTCAAAAAGGTTGAAGACGTTCCTGAAGCCGAGATAGCGCATTTCTTCACGTCTCCTTGGTCTAAAGAAGCACACCCGTTGGCTGCTTTGTAGTACAAAGCGTACTAAACGCGAGCGGCATCCTGTTCAGGCAGGTTTGTGCATACATAAAGCCGCTACAACCGTGTAAGCGTCATATTTCTATGACTATGCATTAGAAAAGTATGGCGCCAGTCGCACCGCTTATTGCCGTAAAGCTATCGGTTTTGGTATCCTTTACGGCAAATTCAAACACATAAGTACCCATCATGTGGCACTGCCCACTTTGTAAAGCACCGATATCGTTAATAGCCTCTCCAATTCGTTGTCAAAATAGCCACAGCTTCGACAAAGCGAAGTCTGGGTATGTAAATTTGCTCCCTGTTCAGTTCAAAAAGTCGAAAGCGCCTGGTGACGATAAGGAGATGGTTAAAGCGAGACGGGAATTCCATCAGTTAAATGCGTATGGTCCGTTAAAAGAGAAAATGGTGTCGTTGTTGCAACGTTCTCTAAAAGACCTATACGCGGGGCAACCTACTGTTAATGGTCAAGGCGAGCACGGTTGTATCAATATTTTTGACGCAGGTTGCGGTGAGGGGAGTTACCTCGACGCGATAACTCAAGGACTATCGGAACACGGTTTTGATGTGCAAGGTGCAGGAAGTGATATCGCCAAAGTCGCGGTTGAACTAGCGGCTAAAGCGTTCAAACAGGCACAATTTGTGGTGGCAAGTAGCTTTGAACTTCCCCTTGAAACAGATAGTCAGGACGTGATGCTGCAGGTCTTCGCGCCGGGAAGCGACAAAGAATACTTTAGGGTACTTAAAGATAACGGCCTTTTGATCACCGTTGACCCAGCACAAAAGCATCTATTCGAGCTTAAGCAACAGGTTTACGCTAATCCAAGACCGCATGAGCTGAACGATAGTGTAAAGGAAGGGTTTTCTCGTATAGAAAACGAAACTTTTTCATTTCCTATTGCGTTTGAAAGCCGCGAACATGCCCTTGCGTTAATTAAGATGACGCCTTTCTATTGGAAATTACCCAAAGGTAAAATTGATGAAATTGTCGAAGCCCTAAAAAGCGTTACCGCCGATTTTCACATCCAGCTTTGGAAAAAGCACAGTGATGTAGAAGCGTGATGACAAATATAGTTAAATCTGCCCCAGCGACAAAAGCATTGTTTTTAGACCGTGACGGCGTAATAAACATTGACCATGGCTACGTAGGAACGTATGCGGACTTTGAATATATAAACGGCATATTCGATGTCATCAAGCAGTTTCAGTTAAAAGGCTATCAGCCTGTTATTGTAACGAACCAAAGCGGTATTGCCCGAGGGTTTTATACTGAAACTGAGTTCCAATCGCTCATGGAAAGAGTTCAAAAAGACTTTACTGCACACAATATAAATAACATACCTGTGTATTTCTGCCCTCATCATACACAGGGCTCGATATCTCGCTATGCTATTTCCTGCGAATGCAGAAAGCCAGCGCCAGGAATGCTATTAAAAGCTGCAAAAGATTTAAACATAGACCTTTGTAACAGCATACTAATTGGGGACAGCTGGCGTGACATACAAGCCGCTGATGCAGCGGGCCTTAAACAAAGCATATTCTTCAAAAGAGGTCGTCACACCTGAGCAGGCTGAAGGGCTTAGTGAAGGTCACAAAATTAACATCGTTACTTCACTTTCAGAAATTTCGCCACCATAATTCACTGCTTAATCTGGTTACGCGTAACGCATCAAGCATTTGAAATTAAAGAGTTTTTAAAAACATGATATGAAAAGGCTGCAGTAACTTATGTTGCTGCAGCCTTTTTGAATGTTAGTTTTGTGTTGAAAACCGCGAAAGATGCTTAATCGCTTGGCTTAATAAATCAACGTTTAGCGCGTCTTTACTGCGTTTTCCTGTTTCCATATCGCTTATCTCATAGCTGCCGTTACTTAACACATCAGTACGTTTATTATCGTGGAATACGACAATACGTTCGCCTGATGTGCTTACTAGCCACGCTCTAGAAGGGGCTAATAGGCTTTGGCCCGTAGAATAAAAGGTTGCTGGTGCATTACAGCCTAGCGCATTTAAAATGGTCGGCGCTAAGTCTTCAGTGCTGGCTAAATTGGCCTTCAGATTGAGCGTACTGTACAACGCGCCTTTACCTTCCTCACTTCCAAAACCTGTGGCTACGATTACGTCGTGATTGCGTTTAAGCGTATTCTCTACATAACGTGCAATATCATTGCTTTTCATAAACGCAATATGTAGGCCGTCGTGATTATTCGTAATGGGTTGTAAGTACCCAGACAGCTGCGGCAGTGGCAGTGCTTCATCGCTATGAATAGACACAGGCATGCCCGAACCTAACGGAAGCGCAAGAAGAACAGGGCGCTTTTTCGATAACGCGTCTTGATAGATTTCCGGTACGCCAAACAGTGTTGACGTTATTAAGCCTTCAATGCTGCTAGCAGTAGAATAATAATTACTCACTTTATTTAAGCTTTTAGCGCCCACGCTACGTAAATCTACCGACTGCTCGTTGTCTATTTGAACCACTACGGTTAGGTTCTTGTTTGTTTCCACTGAGCAGTAAACCGGTTGTGCTGGATACGTAATGTTGTGAATGTCTGGGCTAAACTGCAGCTGTTTTCGCTCCTCATAGGCCGCGAGGTCAAGAAGCCCGTAACGAGACATAGTCGTCTTAGCCGTAGCAGGATATGAAAGCGGAAACATATTGTCTTGTTTGATTATAGGCTGATAGAGCTTGGCGTCTGCCCATACGTGTATCGCGTGGCTCAGTACAAAGCAGCTTACGAAGAAAGTAGTAACAGGTACGCCGACCTTATAGCGAGTGAAGCGCTCAACTCGCTTCCAAATTGCATTGGCTAGCACTAATTGAAAGCCTAACCACACAATAAACAGCAAGAATAAAAACGCCCACTGTTGCCAGCTTTCAATGGTCATACTTGACTGAGCTTCGCTTCTCAATAAGTCTGCGGCGTGAAAACTAATGTGAAAGCCTGTGCGGTTAAATAGAAGGGCATCGAACGCCAGCAGCGCCAAACCGACAGCGGCAATAATCGAGGCGCTGCCTTTTATAACCCTGGGGTTATTGACCAAATAGCACAGGGGGAGAATAAAAATAACGAAGCCAAAAAAGGTCATAAACCCAATATGACCAAACCAATTGGCTAGTAGATACAAGGTGCCGACACCCGTGCCTGGCATAGGTGAAGAGAAAACAAAAATTGAGGCAATAACAATGGCGATAATAATATTCGCCAAGGCAAACCAGTGCCCCCAATTTACCAGTTTAGTAACACGCTGGCGACGAGGTGATTCGGCAAGTATCATGCAGTCCCTTAGCTATTTTTTACGCTTTTCTTAAGAACATCGGCAAACTGCGTTGCCATGGCTTCGCGATCTTCAGGGGCTACCTGAGTGTTTAAAATGTGCGTAATTACGTTTCCTAACACCATAAGTGAAAGATCACGGTTTGCACCGCCTTCTTCAAGCGTTAGAATAACGTTATTCATTAGCGTTTCGAACTGGTCGTTGCTATAGCGGCTCTGTTGGGGCATTGCTACGCCTCTTTTTTATGATTTCTTTGATAAAAAGAATGGTTTTACACGTAAAATGATTATAATCGTTGTTTGAGTGAGTACAATCATTCATTCTAAAATCCCGCAATTCTTTGGATATTTCTGACACTTTTTAAGCAACAGGACACCCGATACTCTATGAGTGCACTGATTCACCACTTTGTTGTACATCGATTGATTGTAAACAAAGAAGAGAAAATTGAAGCGATTCCCCGCGATAACTGCTTAGCAGTGACACCGGAAATCGAGCTTCTTGCCCATCAAATTAACCACAGCTTTAATGCTAAACCAGGCAAAGGTGTGGGGCATTTTGTTAGTGAAGTAACCCGTGAAACAAAAATAGAAAATGAAGAGGGTGAAACCACCACCGAAAAAAGCACGGAAAATGTGGCAGAGTTTGCTGAAGGTCTAAAGCAATATTTAGAAGTTCAAAAAGAAGCAGGCGATAACGTAGAAGATGCTTTCCATGCTTTTTCGGTGTCTGCTACTCAGCGTTTGGTTCGCACATTAGCGGAAACTGGCACGGTCGAGACAGGTTTTCTAATTTTTTGCCAGTACGAATACCTAGCAACCCAGTATTTAATGATTGCGCTATTAAATACTCGCTCTCATGTAGAGGTTACGAACTCATTAGATTTATCTGCTCGCGAGCATTTAGATTTAGCGAAAATGCAGCTTGCTGTACGTTTTGATTTAACTCAGTGGGATATTCAACCCGAGCAACAGCGATACGTTAGTTTTATTAAAGGAAGAATGGGGCGCAAGGTATCAGACTTCTTTATGCAGTTTGTTGGTTGCGAAGAGTTGGTTGATGTTAAACAGCAAAATAAGCAACTTATCTCTTCGGTAGATGCGTATCTTGCTAGTGAGTCGTTAGACCCACAGGAGCAGCATCAACATCGTGAAGAGGTAAAATCTTACTTTAAAGAGAAGATTGATGCGGGCGAAAGTTTGTCTGTTAATGAATTAGCCAACCGTCTACCTCAAAATGAAGAGACCAGCAGCAACTTCAAGGCGTTTACAGAGTCTTTGGACGTGCCATTAGAAAAGAAATTCAGCCCGATCCTGCTGCCTTAAACAGTTGGCGAAGTTTACTGGTCAGGGTGGCGGCGTGTCTGTGAGCTTTGAGCGCAAACTTATGGGCGATAGGGTATTTTATGACCCAGCGACAGATACACTCACTATCCGTGGAATTCCACCGAATTTGAAAGATCAGCTGAATCGACAATCTTCAATGGACTAGTCGCTGCTAAGGCAAGATAAAAGACGTATACTAGGGGCATAGCTGTTGCTTGCGTGTTAATCAAGCACACACGCCAGCCTCACTTTATAGTAAATAAACTCGACTCAAGGGTGTTATGCAATTATTTGTAAATGATTTGACAGTGATGGACTTTTCTTACCTGTGCCCACAGCGTGGATGGTAGGAGAAAGTTGGATTGTCGATGTAGTTTTGGACGGAGAGCTCAACGAAGAGAGCATGGTTCAGGACTTTGGTCACGTGAAGAAGAACCTTAAGCGTTTGATTGATGAATATGTCGATCATAAATTGCTAGTGCCTGCAGAGTACAGCGGCTCAGAGGTACTTCACGACGATGAAACCGAACAGGTAGAAACCCGCTTTACCTGCACAGATGGCCGCAGCATTATGTTGCACTGCCCGGCAGAAGCTTATGCTTTTGTCTATTCTGATGAAATTAACATGGATTCAGTAGGTGTTTACCTTAAAGAAGTGCTTGCTACACATCTTCCTGAAAACGTCGAAAACATTACCCTTAATTTACGTGAAGAAGTAATAACCTCGCCGTTTTATCACTATACTCACGGCCTGAAAAAGCATGATGGCAACTGTCAGCGTATTGCCCACGGTCATCGTTCGCGTATTGATATCATTCTTGACGGTAAAGTTAGTGTGGAAAGTCAGCAATATTGGGCAGACCGCTGGGAAGATATTTACATTGCAACTCAAGAAGACGAAATTGCCTACAGCGATAGAAAGTTAAAGGGTACGGTAGACAATGCAGAAGATTACTATTGTTTCGCCTATGAATCGTCTCAAGGTTACTTTGAATTATTAATTCCTAAATCTGATTGCGAAGTGATTGACACCGACTCAACGGTAGAGTGCTTAGCGCAATACTTGCTTGAAGAGCAAAAGAAGCGCACACCAGAAGGTATTTGCCAAGTCATTGCCTATGAAGGCGTAGGTAAAGGTGCCACGGTAAAAGGCTAAACCGCCAAAGCTCGAACGCAGTTAAAGCTAAGGAATAGACCATGAGACTCTCCCAATCAGGTAATGCATTGATAAAAAAAACCGCAAGCTTAGTTATCTCGGCCATGGCATGCACGTTAGCTTTGGGCTTACTGCCTTCGCCATCTGTGGCGTCGACAGCTGAAGCATCCAATGATTTACGTAACAAAGCTTCGAATGATATTGCTGTTTCTCTTAACGGTAAATTTACCCAAGGGGCACTTTTACGCGGTCAGGCGCCGGTTGAGTCAAAAGTTTTTCTAAACGGTAAGCCGGTACCTACCAATAAAGATGGAAAATTTGTCGTTGGGTTTGAAAGAGAGGCGCCGCTTAAACAAACCCTTACCGTTGAGTATGGGGGTGGGAAAACGTGGCAACGAGAAATTACACTAGAAAAGCGCGAATACAATATTCAACGCATCGACGGTTTAGCACAAAAAATGGTAACGCCGCCTGCTGAAGTCACGGCGCGTATTAAACAAGATAATATAAACGTGGCTAATGCGCGCAGCGTTAATTCGGATCTCGACGCGCTTTTTACTCGGTTTGAGTGGCCGGCAAAAGGCGTTATCTCAGGGGTTTATGGTAGCCAGCGCATTTTAAACGGGGTACCTAAGTGGCCACACTATGGGCTGGATATAGCGAACGAAACAGGAACGCCTGTGTATGCACCAGTAGACGGTGTTGTGACCATGGCAGACGACCTTTATTATTCAGGCAACACGCTTATTCTTGATCATGGCATGCGTGTGTTTTCTACATTTCTGCACATGGATACAATAACAGTAGACGTGGGTGAAAAGGTTAAACAAGGCGAGCTGATCGGTACTATCGGGACAACAGGACGCTCTACAGGTCCGCACTTAGATTGGCGTATAAACTTAGGTAAAATGCGCCTTGATCCTCAAACGATTATCTCTGGCTCCCCTGAAACCCAATAATATTGTCGCTTAAAAGCGTACATTCGAAGTAAATAGAAAGGCTCCATAAGGAGCCTTTTTTACTATGCCAAGATGATAGCTTATCGGCCTAGCCACTGGTTAAGTGTTTGCACATCTTCGATATCAAAATACGCCATTTCAGCGCGTGCTTTAACCACGTTAAGGGGCAGGGTAAGTAGTTTGCCATCCCTAATAAGGGTAACGTCTACAGCTGATTTTTGCGCAGTATCAAGCAGGCGCTGCAGCTTTTGCACATTAACAATGTGCCCATCAAGGGCAATGATAACGTCGTTTAACAAAATGCCGGCTTGCATAGCGGCCAACCCTTCAAACACCTGTACTACCGTTAAGCCTAGGCTTGCTGGTTTCAATGTCGCCCCAAGTTGATTACGTATTGCTGGCAGCTGCGTCAAACCACCTTTATCTTCAGCAGATACACGAGCACGGGTGTTAAAGCGCACGCCCATTTCACTTACGAAAGAAATTAAGTCAACATCTTCTGTACCGTAAACCACGCGGTTTAGATAATCTGACACATCGATGTCAAAGTGGGTTTTACACAGGTTTTGAATGACGTCATCGGGCGTACCTTTTTCGTCAACACCATAGTGTTCCCAAAGTAGCCTCATTAGCGCATCGAGGTTTACTGAATTATTTGACGCTTTGCGAAGTAAAAGGTCCAGGCCGAGGGCGATTACGCCGCCCTTGGTATAATAGCTAACAATATTATTAGTAGCACTAGCGTCTTGCTTGTAAAACTTAGTCCATGCATCGAAGCTACTTTCAGCGGCACTTTGCTTTAATCGCCCGGTGTTTTGGATTAGCCGGCTGACGTTCTGTGCAACAATATCAAGGTACTTTTGCGGCTCGATAACCCCGGCTCTGGCAAGAGTGACATCGTCATAGAAGCTCGTAAAACCTTCGTATATCCAAAGTTGGTTAGTATAAGTTTCCTGAGATAAATCGGGATTGACCATAACCCTCGGTTTAATTCGTTTTACATGCCAGGTGTGGAAGAATTCGTGGCTACATAAACTTAAAAATGTAATATAGCCATCGGTTTTGTTCTCATTATCGCCCACTTGCGGCAGATCAAAACGCGGGTAGAGCAACGCTGTAGAATATTTATGCTCTAACCCTCCAAAACCGTTGTCGGCAAGCAATGTCATAAAGAGATACTTGTCGATGGGGTGCGGCGCTCCAAATAAGTCAAGGTGGTGCTTGCAGATAGGTGTTAAGTCGTTTGCTATACGCTGATAATCGATATTGTTATTACCCGAAAACAGCAAGGTAAACGTCACGCCATCAACATCAAAGCTATGGGTGTCGGCAATTCCCACATAAATAGGGTGGTCGATAAATGCATCGTAGTTGTCTTCAGCAAAATGCCATTTTGATACGCTTGTGCTATTGCCGTGAGCAGGCATCGATGTATAGGCTTGCCATTTAGCCGTAGTTTCGTCGTTTTCATCTAACTGAATATCAAGCTCACAGCGCGATTGCTCAAAACCAGCTACGCGTAAAAACGCACTTGTGCCGTTAATAAAAGCGTATTCATGGTTCATAAACGCCGAGCGAATAGAGAGGTCGTTGGCATACACGGTATAACGAATGGTACAGGCACTACCGTTCGTTTTAACACGCCACGTTTGTTTATCTAATTTAGTAACTGGAAAAGCGTTTTTGGCATTACTGTTGTCAACCGCGCTTAGGGTGATGATGCTTTTAGCAAAATCTCGCACCATATAACTACCCGGGATCCAGCTAGGTAGTGAAAGCTCAAGGTCAGTTTGCTCGTGTTTTGGCACTGACAAGGCAACAGTGAACTGGTGAGAACGCCAATCAGAAATGGTTAACGCGTAATGAAGAACAGAAGAGGGCATAAACATCCGTTAATATAAACAATGATATCGGTTAACTATAACAACCTATAGGCGTAAGCCCAATAGTAGGTAAGGCTACATAGCGTAATTAGTAAGAAAAGCGCTACCACGTTAGAAGCATAAAGTTGATCAAAGTTAAATTGATGCGTACATTGAGGCAATCAACAATATTTCCAGCAATAACAAATACAAATGGCTGAAAAAATACAAAGTAATTTACTCAGTGCAGAAGGCTTGGCGTCGCTTCGTACTCTGGTACCCGGCGATACGGTAGATTTACAAATTGCTATGCCTGCAGCGCCCAAGCGTGTAAAAACTGATTACACAGGCATGCTAATTGATGAATGCATGCTGTTCCATATTCCCACGACCGCGAAGTGGATCACCGTGCGCGATGCGCTGACCGTAGGTAACGATATTGTCGTACGTTCTGTACTTGAAGGTGATACGGGCCAGGTTATTGCATTTAAAGTAAAAGTACTCAAGCTGCTCTCAAAGCCCTCCGGGTTGCTTATAACGTCTTTTCCTAAACGCATTGAAAGCATAGGGCTTCGCGCTGTCAAGCGAGCGCAGCTTGGCGTTTCAGTTTCTCTTGATGCCGAGGTTTACCCCGATGATGAAACAGTCACCGGTATCATTATTGATTTGAGTGAAAAAGGCTGCAAGGTCGCACTACAGGTTAAGCCTAACTGGCCCGTTATGCTCGATGAAGCAGATGTTAAGCTAAACTATTCAATAGACGGTAAAGAAGTTGCGCTTACCGCAAAGGTAAAAAATCACAGGTTAGAAAGTGACGTGGTCTACTATGGTCTTGCCTTTACCTGCGATGAAAAATTGATAAAAACGCTGCTGTCCCGACACACGCTATTAACGTAACAATAAACTGTTTTTAAGGCGTGCCGGGTGCTCTTTAGATAATAATCAAAATATCGAGCTAAGGGGAATAATATGAGAAGCATTGAACGACTCTTAATGCAATACGGCGAAAGTCATCAAAATAGAACAAATGTGATCATTCATGCGATAGCGGTACCAAGTATCTATTTTGTTTCACTGGCGTTACTGTGGAGTTTGCCAGTACCCGAATTTATTGCGCAGTTTGACATCACGTGGGCGCATATTATTGCTGTTCCTGTGTTGTATTACTATTTTATGTTATCTGGCCCTATTGGGGCCGCAATGACGTTACTCACCATTTTATGCTTTGGGGCAGTTAATGCCTTAGCTCACTTCAATGTTTCCGTGTGGCTGTTTTCGCTTGTGCTTTTTGTCGTCATGTGGGTACTCCAGTTTATCGGGCACCACATAGAAGGAAAGAAACCTTCGTTTTTTGAAGATTTACGTTTTCTGCTTGTTGGTCCGGCGTGGTGGTGGGTTCACTGGCTAAAGCGTATGAACATAAGTTACTAGTTGCGTGTAACAAATTAACGCGCTGTTAAAACAACGCTGTTTTCAATATGTTGTCCTGCGACCAGAAGCATAAGGGGCACGACCAAGCCGCTTGGGTCGCAACAAGGCTTGCGTATAATCGTTGTATAAGTTTTTAAATTGGTAATATTGTGAGTCGCTTTCAGCGTGTAATAGAAAGTAATGAACGTTTATTTTGGACGCTCCACAGCGCCGGCTGGGCAGGGTTCGCGATAATTTATTACATTGGTTCTTTCCTACATGATGTGCGCCCAATTTGGGTTTTTATCATCATGCTCAATGCCTATGCAGGGTGGTTATTAACCATTCCTCTTCGCTACATCTACCGGTGGGCAAGAAAACAATCTCCGCTCAACATGATCATTATTGTGATTGTGTCATGCTACTTGATAGCTCTGCTTTGGGCCGTGGTGAAAAACATTAACTACTGGGAAATCTACAAGCACGGCTACCGCCCAGATGAATGGTACATGTACTTTACCAACACCATTAACTCACTCATCATGGTAGGTTGCTGGAGCGGCGTATACTTTGGCATTAAAAATTTCCAGATGTTGCAAAAAGAAAAACAGAATGCGCTAAAAGCCAGCACCATGGCTCATCAGGCACATATAAAGATGCTGCGTTATCAGCTCAACCCACATTTTCTATTTAATACCCTTAATGCAATTTCAACGTTGGTTTTGCTTAAGGAAAACGATACAGCTGAAGCCATGGTGTCTAGGCTAAGTGACTTTCTGCGCTATTCCTTAGACAATGACCCCATAAAGCGCGTGCCGCTAGGGCAGGAAATTAAAGCGCTTCGCCTTTATCTAGAGATAGAAAAAGTAAGATTTGATGACCGCCTAGAGGTGTTGTGGGACATTGATGAGCAGTGTGAAAGTGCCCTTGTACCTAGCATGATATTGCAGCCCATTATTGAAAACTCGATAAAACACGCCATATCAAAAATGGAAAACGGTGGCCGCATTTCAATTACTGCTCGTACATTTGGCAATGATTTATTAATGGATGTTGCCGACAACGGCCCGGGCGCTGATATAAAAGACGGTACGCTCAGCCGGGAAAACGGTGTAGGGTTAGCTAATATTAAAGAACGCCTGCAGTCGCTCTACCATCGTAATTTTGCATTTTCTATAGAACACAATCAGCCGTCAGGTGTACGAGTGAGAATTCGTATTCCTTACGAAGTTAAGGACGTATAACATGACAAAGCAAGTGATTAAAACCATTGTAGTGGACGACGAACCTTTAGCACGCAAAGGGCTTCGTGCCAGGTTAGAACGTCATGATGATGTACAGGTTCTTGCCGAGTGTCAAAATGGCCTTGAAGCGGTGAGTAGTATCTCTCAGCATCGCCCCGATTTAGTGTTTCTAGATATCCAAATGCCGGGCTTAAACGGGTTTCAGGTAATTCACAAACTGCGTGAACTAAAGCAACCCATCCCAATGATAGTATTTGTAACTGCGTACGATAGCTATGCGATTAAGGCATTCGATGTTCATGCTTTAGACTATCTACTAAAGCCTGCAGACGACGAACGTCTTGGCGCGGCGCTTAACAAGGTTAGAGAATACTTCTCTACTCAACATCAAGATGAGCAATCGCAAAAGCTTGTTAGCCTTGTTGCTGAATTAACCGGTGACGACTGCGAAGAAATTTTGCGCAAGCTTGCCAACGGTGAACCAGTGGAAACTAATCCATACCCAGATGTACTGGCCATTAAAGATGGCTCGGAAGTGACCCGTGTTAATGTTCAGGATATTCAATGGATAGACGCCGCGGGCGATTATATGTGCGTACATGCCCTAGATGGTATGCATATCATGCGTAAGACAATGAAAGAATTAGAGCAAGAACTCAACCCGCAGTTCTTTGTGCGTGTTCACCGTTCGGCTATTGCTAATATTCGCTTTGTCAAAAAGCTAGTAAGCCACATAAGCGGCGAGTATCATTTGATACTGCAAAACGATACTGAACTTAAAGTAAGCCGCAGTCACCGCGACAAAGTAAAAGCGGCAATGAAAATGTAACGGGCGTTACAAAAACGAAAAGCCCTTGGGCGTTTGCTTAAACCGCAACTCACCACAGGGCTTTTTAATGCACGCTAGTTATCTGCTAGGTTATAACGCTCGTTCATAAGCGTTCGCATAGCGCCGACACGGGCCTCGTTCAGCGGTTTAGTATTTTCCCACGTTTCAGACAATGGCACGGTTACTGGGCGCTGATTAACCTCACCAACCATAACATTACTTATGTCTTTTCCTACCAATCGAATGGCCGCTTCTCCCAGCGTAGTCGCTAGAAGTCGGTCTTGCGCTACCGGGGAACCACCGCGCTGAACGTGACCTAAAGTAACCGGCCTTACATCTTGTAGGTTTCGTTGTTGAAGGGCATCAGTTAAGCCCGCTAGTCCGTTGGGCCATACGTTCTCTGCAACCACAACGATAAAACTAACAGGCCCTTTCAGCGTTCGCTGAGCGTTAATTTGTGACACGAGTTTTTCTATTTCAGATTCAGCTGAAGAGAAAAACTCTGGAACAATAACATAGTCTGCAGCAGAGGAGAGGGCAGCATTAAGGGCTAAGAAGCCAGCATTGCGCCCCATTACCTCTACTAAAAAGATACGTTCAAAAGCGTCGGCAGTATCGCGTACTTTATCGATAGAGCTCATGGCCGTATCAATAGCCGTGAAATAACCGATAGTTGCGTCTGTTCCCGCAATGTCGTTATCGATAGTGCCAGGGATACCTATAATTTGCCCATCCCAATGCTCGCTTAATTTAGCAGCCCCTTTAAACGAGCCGTCACCGCCGATAACAATTAATGAATCTATGTGCGCTTTCTTTAAATTATGAGCCGCTTTCAACAGCCCCTCTTCGCGCATAAACTCTTTGCACCTTGCGCTATGTAAAATTGTACCGCCTTGCTGAATAAGGTTATGCGTAGAGTCTAAGGACAATGAAATATATTCTTGCTGCAGTAGCCCATTGTACCCGTGCTTATAGCCCAACAGTGTATAACCGGCTTTTTGACAGGCAATGATAGTGGCCCGAATACATGCATTCATACCTGGTGCGTCGCCACCAGAGGTTAAAATTGCGACACGTTTTGACACATTAAAGTCCTTCTTTTTACAGGCAATACGGTTAAGGTAAAGTAAAGGCTACGCTACGTAAAGTGGACGTTTGTAATGAAGCATTGAACACCCAAATGATTAAAAAAGTTTTACAACGGTGTTCCATTTTATTTTTCTATTTTTTTACTTGCAGTAAGCGGTTTGACTGTAAGTAACGTAAACAACAAAAAAAGGATTGATTATGCGCACGTTGTTTATACTGGTATTCGTTGTCTTTCTCTCTGCCTGTAGTTCAAAACTGGCCTACAACAACCTTGATTGGTGGGTGTATTGGTATTTAGACGACTACATCGAACTTAAAGAGGGACAAGAAGAAAAGTTTGATGACCACCTTCAGAACTGGTTGCGTTGGCATAAAACAACAGAGCTTAGGCGGTATAAAGCACACCTAAGTGAAATTAAAGCCGAAATAAATGAAGGCACGTTAGACTCTAACAAAGTGTACAACCACTTAGTTAAAGCGAGGTCACACTGGGAACGGGTTCGTGATGAAATAAGCCCGGAACTGGCGACTCTTGCTAAGACCTTAGATGACGAGCAAGTTGTTTCGCTTTTTGCCGCGTTAGAAAAAGATAACAAAGAGGAAGAAGAAGAGCGTAAAGAGGCGCTTGAAAAAACAGAAGAAGCGCGCTTAGAGGACCGTATCGAGCGTATTGAAGAAGCGATTAGTGAACGCATTGGCAAACTTAGTCATGAACAAAAACAAATTGTAAGTACTTATGCTACGCAGTTTATCCCTACGGGGGAAGAGTGGCTTAAATATCGCAGAGACATCCAAAACGCGGCAAGAAAGCTATTCGTTACTCGAAGTTTCAACAACAATTTTGAAACAGACTTAATCGAACTTATGCAAAACCCCGACAGCTATAAGAGTGACATATACAAACAAAGCAGTGCGCACAATATGACGGTGACCGCCACATTAATAACAGAAGTGTTTTCCACCCTTAGCCGCAAGCAACGCGAAGCGCTAATTGAAAATATAGATGAATTGATCGAAACCGTTGAGGACTTTAAAGGCTAACCTTGTTTTCGGTAAAGGTACGTTAAAGTCGACCTTGCAATGGATTAAGTATCATAGAAACTGCGTAAAGTATTTATTGTTAATAGTGAAGGGGGAGTGAAGGAACTACTGTTTATTTCGTGCATAACATTGATTTCTTCAGGTGGGCGGCGGCTTAGTACGTATTGCTGAAGTTTGCACTTTTAGGGACAGAGGTCAGCTATGAGCGTAAAGCGGACATTGGAAGTTACTGACGCGCTTGTCCGTTGTAGACAAGGGACGAACGTTCTACGCCCAAAGCAGCGACAGCGTTAGCTGTCCGACTGACTTTGTTTGTTAGCCTCGAATTGCTTCAATGCCTCCGCTGCAGGCCTGAAGTAGGCGTTTATATTAGATTGCAATTGGTAACCACTAATCTTCCCCTCAAATAACTGCCTATTTTCTTTTAAACGGAGTCAAGCTTTCAGAGAGTTAATTGTTTTAATATTCTCACTTCGTTTCGATGTATAGGGCGGTATAGAGTATGTACCCACAACATGTGCTACTAAATCACTCACCCCCTCAGAGTACAGAGAAACCTCCCCAACCACGAGAGTACGGCCGACTTTTATCAGAGAACATTCCGCAATGATTCGCTCATTTGCCGATGGCTTACGTAAGAAGTTGATGTTAAGGCTAGTTGTTACTGCCAATGGCACGATGCCAATTTTACCAAGTATCGCCACATAAAGTGCCACATCAGCCAGACTCATTAAAACAGGCCCCGAAACCGTTCCGCCAGGACGTAATTCATCCTGACCTACATGATGAGATACAGTCGCTCTACCGTTGCTCACTGCTTCCACAACGCATTTGCTTTGTGGAAACTCCGATTTCATGAAAGCGATAACTTCTTCTTTTGTAGCTGTCATTGAGACTCCTTAAATATTTATTCACGTTTATAGGCACCTGGTGAAGCGTTGCTCCAAGACTTCTATACCCCGTTGTAAGCCTAGTTTCTCTTCCACCAGTGCAAAGCCCTGACTTTCGTAAAGATATCGAGCTGCATTAAACCCTGAGAAAGTCCATGAGTTGATTTGGACGAAACCCTGAGCATCGGCAAAAGCTAATGCAGAATTGAGAAGCTGTTTACCTAGTCCGAAACCTCTTAAAGAGTCGTCCACAATGAACCATCAATGGCAACAGATGGATTTTATCGTCCCGTTTGATCGTCCAAATCTCATTGCTTGGGTTATCTAGCCTTCCAATAAATTCCGCCATGTTACTCGCCACTGAAAATGCAAATTCCCGACCAAAATCAGCCACTGTAGCGTAATAATGGGCATGCATCTCCCTAACACGTGCAATCAACCGGCTTTGTTGCGGAATTCAACTTGAGAGCGAATACTAGCAAAATTGTTTGCATTTTAAACGATATACTGAGTTTCGGGCATACCTATCTCTGTTAGCTTGTTGAGTGCTTTGATTATGGCGTATGTCTCCCCAACTTGTGCATTGTAATTTCGAAGAGTGAATGAAGCGCCTAGTAGTTGTTTTGCGCGATACTTAGCGGTCTCCGACAATGAACGACTGTGGTAACCATATTTTCGTTTCCACTTTTTGTTCGAACCATAGAGCTTTTGGCAACCAACCGCCAGATTACGTGGATGACCTTTTTCCCAGAAGGCGACTCCTTCACGTGGAGGGATTAGAGGTATTGCTTTCTTAACCCTAATCGCCCTGTGGCACTCCCTTGTATCGTAAGCGCCATCTCCCGAAATTTCCTTGATGGATCGGCGTGTTTGTTTGAGTAAATTTGGGAGTACTTCCGCATCTGTCACGCCTGAAATATTGTACTTGCGCCAGTTTGTGGTTTTGTAGCGAGACTTCGGCATGTAGTCAAAGTCAGTGAATGAATGTCCCTGATCTGATCGTAAGATTCTGATTTAGTTCATTCGATTTCCGCAACAAAGCCCACGCTAATTATTATCAGGCACTGACTGAGTTGAGATACTAGCGGAAGCTACGAACTGTTAATCAAGTTCGACCACTATTTTACCAATCTGCTGATTGGACTCCAGATAGTGATGCGCTGCTACTATCTCTTCAAATTTAAAGCTTCGATCAATGACAGGCTTGAGTGTTCCTTCGGATAAACCCGAGAGGATAAATTGCTTTGCTCTGCGAAAACGCTCGATGTCTTTTATAACTTCAGTAAACACATACCCCCTAACAATCAGACTTTTACGAAGTGCTATTTTTAAGGGAAAAGGAGTTATTTCGGGACTTAATGCTCCGTGTACTATTATTGTTCCTTCAGGGCTCATTGCTTCAGCAATTTCAGCTATCTGCGGCCCACCGACAGCATCAAATGCGATTTTTAAATTGTTTTCTCCCAAGATACTTCTCAAGCTATCCAGCAGCGGTTCTTCTTGGGTTGCAATCACATGGGCCGCGCCAGCCTTGAGCACAGCAGCCTTTTTAGCTCCTGTTAGAGTTGTAGCGATAGGGATACCCCCCCGGGAATTCACAATTTGAATCGCAGCCAATCCAACACTGCTCGATGCGGCGGTTATCAGTACTGCATCGCCTTTTTGCACGTTAGCAATTTCGACCAAAGCGCCATAAGCTGTCAGGTACTGCATCCAAGCTGCTGCGCCTTCAGCAAAGGTTAGCCCTGCTGGTTTGAGTGCCACATATTCACTTGGTACGACAATCTCTTCTGCGTAGCAGCCGTTCTGAGAAAGCCCCATCTGAGGGACAATACAAACCTCGTCCCCAAGGCGTAAATGATTTACCTCTTCCCCGACTTCAATGACTATCCCGGATGCTTCATAGCCGATTCGCGAAGGGAAGTCAGCCTTTTCTATATAGCTGCCTCGCCTAAACATGGCATCAGCACGATTGAGCCCAACAACTTTGACCGCAATACGTACATCAGTGGCCTGCAAACTTGGACTCGCCAGCGAGTCAATAGTTAATACCTCGGGGCCACCTAATTCATGGAAACGAACAGTTCGAATTAGTTTTCTTGGGCTCATATGCATCCTCAACAATGACTTTTTAAGCAATTACATCAATAACGACTTTACCCATGGACCCCAACTCTACGGCATTATGTGCATCCATTGCCGTGTCTAGGGAAAAGCGTAACGGATCGAGTAGTGGCTTAATTTGTCCAGCTTCAACAAGAGCCGTAATTTGCCGCAGAATGTCACCATGATGTTTGCGTCCCTCTCCGCTGAGCTGTGGGTGTAACACAAAAATTCCTGACAATGTTGCAGAACGTATTGACGACGGTGCGAGGTTATGTGAGCTGAATGCAGCACAGCTTAAAATATGGCCGTAATGTGCAATGATACCTAATGAGGCATCGAGTGCAGAGCCACCGACAGTGTCGTAAATGATATCGAATCCTTTGCCTTGGGTGTATGCGTCCATGTAGTCAGCAGGGCTTGCAATGTGATAATCAATTGGCGTGGCACCAAGGGCCTTGAGCAGTTGTTGTTTTCCAGTCGATGCAGTGGCATAAACGTCGGCACCTAAAGCTTTAGCAATTTGCACGGCTAAATGCCCAACTCCGCCAGCTCCACCTTGGATAAGGATTTTCTGGCCCGCTTTAACATTCGCCTTGTCAACCAAACCTTCCCAAGCGGTAAGTGCAACCAGAGGTAAAGCCGCAGCTTCACGCATGGACAAATTTTTCGGTTTGAGAGCAAGTAACTCAGCATCTACGTTGGCATATTCAGCCAATGAGCCTTGCAATCCTCGCACTCCGCCAGTCAGACCATAAACGGCATCGCCTATTGCAAAGTCGGTGACGCCATCGCCGACAGCAACAATTTCTCCAGCTAAATCGGTGCCAAGTACTGCGGGCAATTCCGGCATGGCGTAAGGAGCGATACCTTGGCGGATCTTGTAATCAATAGGATTGACTCCACTTGCAAATATTTTTACTTGCACCTGACCTGCTGATGGAGAGGGTAAGTTAATCAGGGCATCTCGGAATACTGTACCCTCTTCATAGCTATCTAATACCAAAGCACGCATTTGTCTGTTTAACGCTGTCATCAATAACCTCACATACTGAATATTCAGCGGGTGGTTAAATCACCCGCTGGTTAATAGATCTTTTATTAAACGAATTAAAATTCTTGAACTGTTGGGCGCAGAACAATCTCGTTGATATCCACATCCGCAGGCTGCTCAATTGCGTATGCGATAGCACGAGCTACAGATTCAGATGGAATTTCATTTTGCTGATAAAAATCTTTTACAAAGGCTGCACCCTGAGTATCTGAACTTCCATGTTTTAATTCAGATTCGACTGCACCTGGTGAAATGATTGTTGAACGAATTTTACCCCCAACTTCATGGCGCAAGCCTTCGGCAATAGCGCGAACAGCGAATTTGGTTCCGCTATAAACCGTGCCGCCGGGACTGAATACTTTGATACCCGCTACGGACGAAATATTGATAAAGTGGCCGGATCCCTGTTCCTGAAAGATCGGAAGCGCTGCGGCTACTCCATACAGCAGACCTTTAACGTTGATGTCAATCATGCGATCCCATTCGTCAACTCGAGTCTCAGCTAACGGTGCAATCGCCATTAACCCTGCATTGTTGATAACCACATCAACTTTACCGAAGCGCTCTTGTGCAAGATTTACAAGGGCCTTCACTTCGTCCTGGCTAGTCACATCTGTCGCTTGAACCGCAACTTCTCCGCCCGCTGCGCGTATGTCAGCAGCAATAGCTTCAAGCTTGTCGATGCGTCGGGCACCTAAAACAACAGATGCGCCAAGGCTGGCTAAATGTCTTGCCGTGGTCTCGCCTAAACCGCTGCTACCACCAGTGATAACAACGACCTTACCGCTGATGTTATTTGCTAAAACACTGCTCATATTTAATATCCTCAAATAAGTTGAATGACGTTGTCTAAATAACAAGCAAAGTATCTCTTACCTTCAAAAACCAATAAATGGAAATGTTTTAATTTCACAATTCCATATTTTGGAATAATATTTATGTATTCATTTCAAACCTGAATATGACCGTGATGCTTAACAGATTGGAAATGCTCCGGATATTTTGTACTGCTGCTGAGTCTCGCAGCTTTAAAGAAGCGGCTAACCGTCTGGGAATTTCTCCTCAGGCAGTGACGCGAGCAGTGAAGGAGTTAGAGCGATTGCAAGGGGAGCTTTTATTTCATCGAAATACTCGACACATACAAGTGACCCTAGTTGGAGAAAAATTTGCTTTGATAGCAAAAGAACGCCTGCGCGCTGTAGATGAATTGTTTCAAACAAGCGCCCCTAACTCGGGTAATGAATTACAAGGGCGGGTTCGTATCGCAGCGCCTGTTGGCTTTGGTCATAAGTGCTTAATGCCAGTATTACTGGAACTTTCAACAATACATCCTCAACTGGATATAGACCTGACACTCAGTGACGAGCGCGTGGATGTAGTTGACGAAAAAATAGATATTGGGATTCGTATCGGTTTCATGAGAGATAGTCGATTTATTGCCCGCCAGCTCACCAAAATTAATATGTATGTCGTGGCTTCGCCTGACTTAATAAATAGAGTGGGAAGGCCTGCGTCTATTGAAGAACTAAACCACTTGCCGGTTACAGGGTTAGTAGATCGCAATACGGGAAAGCTTTGGCCGTGGGTTTTTTCCATGGACAGACAGTGGACGCCATCCATAACACGTTTTCGAAGTGCCGACACCGAAGCTGAATTAATGGCTATACAAAATGGACTAGGTTTTGCTCAAATTCCTGACTTTTTGGTCCAAGACTTATTACGCCAAGAGAAACTTGTGAGAGTGTTAGAAGAGGTCGAGCCGGTGCCTTGGGATTTATATATTTATCGCCCTCAACGTGGTCCAGTACCACAACGTATTCGATTGGTTTTTGATCACTTGGTGTCAAGATTGAGTGTCCGCTAATGGCACAATTCCGAAGTTTTTGCTCATTTTATTATTATGCTATTTAAACTGACTGTCATACTTTTGGTTCCTACTGAGCAGGAGACAGCTTATGGCAATTCGAATTCATACACCTTGGAATAAAGATCGCATAATTGGGCAGAAGAAACCTCTTCAGATATCGCATATATGGGGCATCCGAATTCGATTAGAAATTGAAGGTCGGACGCGTGATCTTGCACTGTTCAATCTTGGTCTAGATAGCAAGCTACGGGGTTGTGACCTCGTTAAACTAAAAGTTTCAGACGTCGTTTGCGGACGTTCTGCGCTGAGGCGTACAAATGTTGTTCAGCAAAAAACAGATAGCCCTGTCCAATTTGAGATAACACCAAACACTGGCGAATCGATTTTGGCTTGGGTGAAGAAAGCAGAACTAAAAGCGTCCGACTACCTTTTTAAATCTCGTATACACGGTGCTGAGCACATATCAACTAGACAATATAATCGCATTTTCCACGGATGGATTGACAAACTTGGACTGAATACCTCGCTGTACAGTACCCATTGACTGCGCAGGACCAAACCCTATTTAATTTACAAGATGACTAAAAACCTTCGAGTAGTTCAACTCTTGCTTGGATACAAGAAATTAGAGAGCACAGTTTGTTACTTAGGCATCGAAGTTGATGACGTTTTGGAAATATCGGAGTCTATTGAAATCTAGGCTGTACGGGGCTGCTTGTGCAGCCCCTGTGAGCGTGAAGCGGACATTGGATATAACTTTTTCGCAAGTCCGCTAAAGACAATGAACGGACGTTCGAAGCTTGAGAAATAGGACTAAGGTTATGGTCTACATTAGCCAGCCACGAGTTGAGCCCACAGTGTTAGTCCTATTGACTTGCGAGTTACCTTTTTACAGGGATTTCCCAAGTTCTTTTTATACTTTGCATTGATTCAACAAACTCGAAACTAGCCTCCCAAAAATATTTATTTTTTGAAAAGAACCATTGGTTTGTGGGCTCCTTATCATGCGGGATTACAAAACTAAAATCTAAGATTGTTTTACCGTCTACATGAATAATGTTCGGAGTCGCACTCGACTCCCAAACTATATCGTTTCGGTATTCATCGTCAGCTATCTTTCTTCTTTGCCAAAGAGTAATTGAAATTTCTTTTACACTATTAAAATCTGGCTTTGTAATTTCAATAGAGCCTTTAAATTCCTCGCCAATCGTGCAGACTGACGGGTTTAGTGTTAACGGAGTTTTACCCAGTTTAGAAAATTTCCGTCTCTGATAAGAACCAATCACCCATAGAAGAATTGAGAACGAAAAAAAGCCCGCAAAAAATAAGTATAGAGCAGGCGAGTTTGATTTAGTTGATGTGTGAAGAAGAGGAATTGCAGCGAAAAAACAAACTACGCCAAAAATTTGAATGGCAACACCAGTTTTACTCTCTTTGCTGAATATAACTTTATTAAGTTTTTCCATTTGCATACCTCCGTTGTAAGAAGCCGGTTTACGCTCGTTTCAGTCCCTAAGTGCTAGCTTTATATTGAGACAAAGAGCCGCTGTTCACGCTTTACCTATGGGAATATGAATGCTTGATTAAAATAGGCAAAAAGAAATAGAAACTGAACGATTAGTATTTTGTGGGCTGGCTCACGAGTTGCCCAATACACTTTCAATCCAGCCTCGGTAATTTGACACCCTAACTTGATAAGCGGTAGTACCATATAAACCGCCTTTAAAATTAGCAATATCTCCACGCCAAACTTGCCAACTCGATAAACCAACCAAATAAGCCTTACCGTTTTCAATTATTACTGAAGCTCCGCCACTATCACCAGCAGCGTGCATTCCTTCAAGAGGCAATGCATCAGGCGGCTTATTAAATTTGTATGAGAGCCAGTTTCCTTTTGAAGATTCAATAATGTTTCTAAAATGGTTTAATTCTCGCAATGATTTAGTTTCGAGGTTTTCACCAATTTCTCCGTTACCTGTTGCTCCACGACCAAATACTGTGATCTCTTTACCCGCTTGATCAATGTTTGGGTAGATATCAATTGGTTCACTCGTTGTAACAGGGGAAGATAGCTTTATTAAAGCAATATCACTTCTAGATTCTAAAAACTTCATTAAGGGAGCTGCATCACCTTTAAAGAGAACCTCACCTGGTTCAATATAAAGTGGGTGTATGTGAACCTCTTCTATTTCAAAGACTTTATCGCCAACCCGTAATTTTTTACCTATGTAATTATAAAAAATGGTATGAGCGACTGTCACAACCCATTGAGGTTTTATCAATACCCCATGACCCTCATGAGGTAGATCAATTAAGTATTCGGGTACTTTTTCTAAGACATAATTTCGGGAGGGTATATCGTGCCGTTTCACTACAGCATTACTACTAGTTGCAATGAAAACAGCGAAAAATAAAACCAAAATTTTCATATTACATCCATGTAGATTTAGGGCTAACTAAAAGCTGCCTACCAAGACACCATACTAACACTCGTTTTGCCTGAAATACCACCTAACATTTACTCATGGAGAGGATATTAGACGTCCGCTTTACGTACTTTTCCGCCGTTTAATTACAAATATTCGAACGACTGCTAATGGAACATATGCGACTGTCAGATTTGTTTAAGTCCTATTATTCGAATCTGACAGATCAAGTCGAGACTGATTCAATTGATGCGTGTTAACACCAAGCGACTTAGTTTTCTAGTTTCAACTTTGAACGAACAGCGGACTTTTTGAGATTTTGATTTTAGCTTGAAAACTCTATCCAGAATAGCAATCAAATTACGCCATAACCTTCTTTAAATACGTATTTTGAATAAGGTTTTTTCTGCATTTAAGAAAATGCATGATTCCATTATCTCCACCTTTACTACCAATCATTCTCCAGTGATCGCTATTGTGGTTTAATACTGTTAGTGAACTTTCGAATATAGTTTCCTTCTCAGCTAGTATTGAAGAGCACCCGTTAGGTAAATTTAAACCACAAACCTCGATGCAGAATGACTCAATATATTGTTCCATAATCATTTTCATCGTTTTACTATCAGACTCACAGTTACTCACATACTTCAAAAACTCAGCTATAGAATGTTCACTTTCATTGGTTATACAAAGTAGCTTTTCGTATTGCTCGATAGTCAAGAAATGGATGTTGCGAAAATAAATAAGGTCTTTAGCTAAAGTCTCTAATTCAGTGCTTAGCTTTTCAGATAAAAAACTTAATATCCTTTCCCCTGTTCCTAAGAAAAACTCCTGATGTGTAACTACAAGTCCATATGACGTGGTCAACCAAAAT
>NZ_CACSIG010000019.1:0-5444 GCF_902705815.1 Alteromonas infernus | reverse complement strand
GCCAAGAAAAGCGGCATGGTCAATATAACCAGTAGTGTTAACAGTCGGGAGAGGAGTGGCATTAACACCATCCTTCATGAACTTAATCCACTGTTCACCATAAACGTGACGATGAGGGACATAAAAAGTAAAAATGTCTACAGTAGAGTCAATAGCAAGGCCACGACGCAATGGAGAAAGACGGAGAGCGCCAACGGCGTCCATCTCGAAGGAGTCGCCAGCGATAACCGGAGTAGTTGAAATGGTAATAAGACGACCAATCTGACCAGCAAGGAAGCCAAGATGGGAAAGGTCATGCGGCATACGCTCGGCGCCAGTTTGAATATTAGACATAATTTATCCTCAAGTAAGGGGCCGAAGCCCCTGCAATTAAAATTGTTGACCACCTACATACCAAAGACGAGCGCCTTTACGCTTGCCTTTAGTACCTCGCAACGGCTGCGGACGACCAGGGCGAGCGCCAGAACGTTTTTTACCTTTAGACATTACATCACTCCTTCTGCACGTAATTTTTGACGCACGTTTTCTTCTGCGTCAGTAAGAACGTCAGTGTTTCCTGCGCGTACACGCAAGGTAAACGCGAACAATTCAGCGGCTTTAACCGGACGCTCGACGCCATTAATAATGTTTTCCGTAAATTCAGCGCCT
This sequence comes from Alteromonas infernus, assembly GCF_902705815.1. Lineage (NCBI taxonomy): Bacteria > Pseudomonadati > Pseudomonadota > Gammaproteobacteria > Alteromonadales > Alteromonadaceae > Alteromonas > Alteromonas infernus. The sequence continues at coordinate 4,796 of NZ_CACSIG010000019.1, read as the reverse complement.
TCCATGATGAGACAGGCCGTTTGAATGTTGACGGGATGAACATAATAAGCAATGACGGCAGCAATAAACTCAACAGGAGCAGGAAAGCGAGGGTATCCTACAAAGTCCAGCGTACCATAAACGCAAGCCTCAACGCAGCGACGAGCACGAGAGCGGTCAGTAGCAATCCAAACTTTGTTACTCGTCAGAAAATCGAAATCATCTTCGGTTAAATCCAAAACGGCAGAAGCCTGAATGAGCTTAATAGAGGCCAAAGCGGTCTGGAAACGTACGGATTGTTCAGTAACTTGACTCATGATTTCTTACCTATTAGTGGTTGAACAGCATCGGACTCAGATAGTAATCCACGCTCTTTTAAAATGTCAACAAGAGAATCTCTACCATGAACAAAATGTGACTCATATCTAAACCAGTCCTTGACGAACGTGCCAAGCATATTAAGCCACTTCTCCTCATCCAACGCGTCAGTTTTTGACAGAATCGTTAGTTGATGGCGAAAGGTCGCAAAGTAAGAGCTTCTCGAGCTGCGCAAGGATAGGTCGAATTTTCTCATTTTCCGCCAGCAGTCCACTTCGATTTAATTCGTAAACAAGCAGTAGTAATTCCTGCTTTATCAAGATAATTTTTCGACTCATCAGAAATATCCGAAAGTGTTAACTTCTGCGTCATGGAAGCGATAAAACTCTGCAGGTTGGATACGCCAATCATTTTTATCGAAGCGCGCATAAATTTGAGCAGATTTGTCGTCACAGGTTGCGCCGCCAAAACGTCGGCTACAGTAACTTTTCCCAGCCTCAATCTCATCTCTCTTTTTGCGTTCTGCTTCAATATCTGGTTGAACGGCGTCGCGTCGTAACCCAGCTTGGTAAGTTGGATTAAGCACTCCGTGGACAGATTTGTCATTGTGAGCATTTTCATCCCGAAGTTGCGGCTCATTCTGATTCTGAACAGCTTCTTGGGAAGTAGCGACAGCTTGGTTTTTAGTGAGTTGTTCCATTCTTTAGCTCCTAGACCTTTAGCAGCAAGGTCCATATCTGACTTTTTGTTAACGTATTTAGCCACATAGAAACCAACAGCCATATAACTGGTAGCTTTAAGCGGCTCACCTTTAGCATCAACAGGCCACAACCAACCAGAACGTGAAAAAGCGTCCTGCGTGTAGCGAACTGCGATGGGCATACTGTAACCATAAGGCCACGTATTTTGCAAGCTATTTAACTGGCGGCGATTGCGTACCCGACGACCAAAATTAGGGTCAACGCTACCTGTAGGAAGTGTCCGCATAAAGTGCACCGCATGGAAATGAAGACGGCCATTAGCTGTACCATACTCAGGCACACAAAAATACTGATAGCAGTCGGCGTGTGAATCATTAGCCTTGCGACCCTCGGCAGCAAGAACCATACGACCAATATCACGAAAATAGTCACGCAAAGCATTGGGATTATCATAAAACGCCTCTAATCGGTCGTCAGCCAACGTGAGAGTGTCAAAAACGATAAACCAACCATCAGCATGAGCCTGTCGCATTGCATTCATCAAACGCTGAATAGCAAAGCCTCTACGCGATTTCATAGTGGAGGCCTCCAGCAATCTTGAACACTCATCCTTAATACCTTTCTTTTTGGGGTAATTATACTCATCGCGAATATCCTTAAGAGGGCGTTCAGCAGCCAGCTTGCGGCAAAACTGCGTAACCGTCTTCTCGTTCTCTAAAAACCATTTTTCGTCCCCTTCGGGGCGGTGGTCTATAGTGTTATTAATATCAAGTTGGGGGAGCACATTGTAGCATTGTGCCAATTCATCCATTAACTTCTCAGTAACAGATACAAACTCATCACGAACGTCAGAAGCAGCCTTATGGCCGTCAACATACATATCACCATTATCGAACTCAACGCCCTGCATACGAAAAGACAGAATCTCTTCCAAGAGCTTGATGCGGTTATCCATCTGCTTATGGAAGCCAAGCATTGGGGATTGAGAAAGAGTAGAAATGCCACAAGCCTCAATAGCAGGTTTAAGAGCCTCGATACGCTCAAAGTCAAAATAATCAGCGTGACATTCAGAAGGGTAATAAGAACGAACCATAAAAAAGCCTCCAAGATTTGGAGGCATGAAAACATACAATTGGGAGGGTGTCAATCCTGACGGTTATTTCCTAGACAAATTAGAGCCAATACCATCAGCTTTACCGTCTTTCCAGAAATTGTTCCAAGTATCGGCAACAGCTTTATCAATACCATGAAAAATATCAACCACACCAGAAGCAGCATCAGTGACGACATTAGAAATATCCTTTGCAGTAGCGCCAATATGAGAAGAGCCATACCGCTGATTCTGCGTTTGCTGATGAACTAAGTCAACCTCAGCACTAACCTTGCGAGTCATTTCTTTGATTTGGTCATTGGTAAAATACTGACCAGCCGTTTGAGCTTGAGTAAGCATTTGGCGCATAATCTCGGAAACCTGCTGTTGCTTGGAAAGATTGGTGTTTTCCATAATAGACGCAACGCGAGCAGTAGACTCCTTCTGTTGATAAGCAAGCATCTCATTTTGTGCATATACCTGGTCTTTCGTATTCTGGCGTGAAGTCGCCGACTGAATGCCAGCAATCTCTTTTTGAGTCTCATTTTGCATCTCGGCAATCTCTTTCTGATTGTCCAGTTGCATTTTAGTAAGCTCTTTTTGATTCTCAAATCCGGCGTCAACCATACCAGCAGAGGAAGCATCAGCACCAGCACGCTCCCAAGCATTAAGCTCAGGAAATGCAGCAGCAAGATAATCACGAGTATCCTTTCCTTTATCAGCGGCAGACTTGCCACCAAGTCCAACCAAATCAAGCAACTTATCAGAAACGGCAGAAGTGCCAGCCTGCAACGTACCTTCAAGAAGTCCTTTACCAGCTTTAGCCATAGCACCAGAAACAAAACTAGGGACGGCCTCATCAGGGTTAGGAACATTAGAGCCTTGAATGGCAGATTTAATACCAGCATCACCCATGCCTACAGTATTGTTATCGGTAGCAAGCACATCACCTTGAATGCCACCGGAGGCGGCTTTTTGACCGCCTCCAAACAATTTAGACATGGCGCCACCAGCAAGAGCAGAAGCAATACCGCCAGCAATAGCACCAAACATAAATCACCTCACTTAAGTGGCTGGAGACAAATAATCTCTTTAATAACCTGATTCAGCGAAACCAATCCGCGGCATTTAGTAGCGGTAAAGTTAGACCAAACCATGAAACCAACATAAACATTATTGCCCGGCGTACGGGGAAGGACGTCAATAGTCACACAGTCCTTGACGGTATAATAACCACCATCATGGCGACCATCCAAAGGATAAACATCATAGGCAGTCGGGAGGGTAGTCGGAACCGAAGAAGACTCAAAGCGAACCAAACAGGCAAAAAATTTAGGGTCGGCATCAAAAGCAATATCAGCACCAACAGAAACAACCTGATTAGCGGCGTTGACAGATGTATCCATCTGAATGCAATGAAGAAAACCACCATTACCAGCATTAACCGTCAAACTATCAAAATATAACGTTGACGATGTAGCTTTAGGTGTCTGTAAAACAGGTGCCGAAGAAGCTGGAGTAACAGAAGTGAGAACCAGCTTATCAGAAAAAAAGTTTGAATTATGGCGAGAAATAAAAGTCTGAAACATGATTAAACTCCTAAGCAGAAAACCTACCGCGCTTCGCTTGGTCAACCCCTCAGCGGCAAAAATTAAAATTTTTACCGCTTCGGCGTTATAACCTCACACTCAATCTTTTATCACGAAGTCATGATTGAATCGCGAGTGGTCGGCAGATTGCGATAAACGGTCACATTAAATTTAACCTGACTATTCCACTGCAACAACTGAACGGACTGGAAACACTGGTCATAATCATGGTGGCGAATAAGTACGCGTTCTTGCAAATCACCAGAAGGCGGTTCCTGAATGAATGGGAAGCCTTCAAGAAGGTGATAAGCAGGAGAAACATACGAAGGCGCATAACGATACCACTGACCCTCAGCAATCTTAAACTTCTTAGACGAATCACCAGAACGGAAAACATCCTTCATAGAAATTTCACGCGGCGGCAAGTTGCCATACAAAACAGGGTCGCCAGCAATATCGGTATAAGTCAAAGCACCTTTAGCGTTAAGGTACTGAATCTCTTTAGTCGCAGTAGGCGGAAAACGAACAAGCGCAAGAGTAAACATAGTGCCATGCTCAGGAACAAAGAAACGCGGCACAGAATGTTTATAGGTCTGTTGAACACGACCAGAAAACTGGCCTAACGACGTTTGGTCAGTTCCATCAACATCATAGCCAGATGCCCAGAGATTAGAGCGCATGACAAGTAAAGGACGGTTGTCAGCGTCATAAGAGGTTTTACCTCCAAATGAAGAAATAACATCATGGTAACGCTGCATGAAGTAATCACGTTCTTGGTCAGTATGCAAATTAGCATAAGCAGCTTGCAGACCCATAATGTCAATAGATGTGGTAGAAGTCGTCATTTGGCGAGAAAGCTCAGTCTCAGGAGGAAGCGGAGCAGTCCAAATGTTTTTGAGATGGCAGCAACGGAAACCATAACGAGCATCATCTTGATTAAGCTCATTAGGGTTAGCCTCGGTACGGTCAGGCATCCACGGCGCTTTAAAATAGTTGTTATAGATATTCAAATAACCCTGAAACAAATGCTTAGGGATTTTATTGGTATCAGGGTTAATCGTGCCAAGAAAAGCGGCATGGTCAATATAACCAGNAGTGTTAACAGTCGGGAGAGGAGTG
>NZ_CACSIG010000018.1:0-95903 GCF_902705815.1 Alteromonas infernus | reverse complement strand
AAAAGTAGCTTAACTGGGTTGGTCAATTTTGGTTGACCACGTCATATATTTTCTTAACCCGTCAGCATATTTGTACTCTTTCATAGTTCGAGGGTCAATAAATACTCTTTTTAAATCATAGTATTCAGAAGACTTGATTGTTCTCAAAGCATCAACAGCATAGTTATGTAGTTCAATTGAGCGAATACTTCCTTTCGTTTTCGGTACCTTCTCAGTTCCTCCCGTAAGGTTAACTCTTATATGAGCCAACTTGTTCGCTAGGTCCAGATCTTCCCATCGAAGACCAAGCAGTTCTCCAGTCCGCAAACCTGTATAAAATGCAAATTGAAAATACTCTCGATATGGGGGCTCGAGTACGGTTAGGATTTTTTTCTATTTCTTGTTCAGTAAAAGGTATGGGCTCGTTAGTAATTTGCTTGTAACGTTCGATATAGACTGTTGGATCTTTGTCTATCACTTGGTCCATAAATGCTCTAGTAAAAATTTGCTTAATGACGTTTCTTGTTTCATTAATTGATTTACCAGAAAGCGAGCTTTCTGATGCCCATTCATCAAACATACTGGCTTTAAATTCAGTCAACAGTAAATGGCCCCAATTGGGTTTGATGTATGAGTTATACTTTTGTGAATATCCTCTAATAGTAGTATGTGACCAGTTTCGCTGTTTCTGTTTGAACCAAATATTTGAATAGTCGTGGATAGTAAAATTACAGCCAGTATCAAAAGCTTTTTGTATTATCTTGCTGTTTGGAAAGCGGCTAGCTATAGCTTTATCGTTTAGAGAGATCGCCATTTTGTATATAGCTTCTTGTTCCTCGATTCTTTTTGCAGCAGTTTTATTGTGTGGTGCTGGGATTGTTTCTCTGAATCGCTCATGGTTCAGTGTGAAATCTATAACGTATCCACCACTCACTTCTTTAACACTCATTTACTTACTCTCCTCTCATCCACTGGTAAATCATTTCGACGATAAAAATTAGCCTTCCGTCAGGGGCTTTTAGGTAGTGTTGTTGCTTTATCCAAACCCCTTTTTTAACTTTCATCCGAATCGCTTCTTTCGTATAGCCCGTCATTTCTGAAAGCTTGTCTGTTGTGACTAATCCGCTCATAAATTTGTACTCCCGTATAAATGAAGTACTAGATTGGTCTTCAATGGTCTGGTAAAACAGATGCCTAACGGGTAGGGAACAGGTTACACAGTCTCAAAATATTATGGATATACAAGAGCTTAAGAGTTCTATTGAAATTGCCTTAGGACACTTCGAAACTAATGAAAAACTTCTTAAAAAGGGTGAGGAAATAGCAAGGGCAGTCTGTGAACTCTCTCTTGGCTATATCAACGAGGGTGTCGGTTTAAAGGATATTTACTTCGATTACTTAGAAATATACAAAGAAGTATGGGGCAAAGAGGTTGATAGCGTTAAAGCGTCTGCTGATATACGAAGACACATGAAAGTTACAAATGAGTGTTTCGCGATAACGAGCTCATTAAATACAAAGCTAAAGGAACATGGAAAATCACCGCTTTCTTTGATTGTTGAATCTTCTACTGGAGGTCGAAAAACACAAATTAGTTTGTCAGTTACACAAACTAAGAACACGACCTACAACTTTAATGGCGAAAATTTAAATGTTCAGTACTCTGCAATACAGCTTCCAAAGGTGTACCCGATAACCGAACCTTTCTTAGATATGGAGTTAAAGCTGTCCAAAGTAATGATTGTTTCTTGTGTTTTGATACTACTAAGTTTAATAGCAATTCTTACTTTACTCGATGTCCTTAATTTGGATGAACGAGTTTTGGAACTAGCCTTGATTACGACTTTCTTTCCAAGTGCTTATTTGCTTTTAAAGCTAAAAGAAATTCTCGATAAAGGTATAACCGAATTGCCCACGTTAATGGCTCCAATTCGAACTAAAAACGCTTTGCTTGTGCTTTATAAAGAGCGAAAAGACGGTAATGTTTCACTCAAAATGCAAGCTGTGACCTTCGAAGCTCAGTGCGGTATTTGTGGTGAAAATATTGTCATAGAAAAAAGCAAAGAGTTTAATGGACGCTTTATCGGTAAATGCACTGTTGCACCTACTGAGCATATTTACTCTTTTGACCACGTTACAAAAACGGGTAAGTTCTTACGCTAATAAGTCAAATTGTTAAAGAACGGGCCAGAGTCAAACGAACTCTGGCATTTGCAAGAATCTAACTGCGTGGAACTTTTCTTTTGCGACTTCCATTGCTTCAACTTCGTTGTCGAAACGAAAGCTATATTTCATTTGTCCGTCCTCTTTACCCATGACATACCAGTCGCCAGGCTTTAACATTTGGAACTGAATCATTGTATTGTGAGTATCAGCAAGATACTTATTGGCTTGTATTACTTGACAACAAGCTGTTTCAAAGTCTATTTCAAATGGGTTAACGTCTTTGAGTTGTGAGCGAAAGCCATAGAATACAGAAACGCCAGTGTAGTCAGGTGCGTTATTGCTATCGAAGATGCTGGTGTTTGCGGTTTTGTTTCGTCCGAAAAGACAACAATCTTTCAATTTTTTTCCACTTCCACAATTATGGAATGCTTAACGGGTCTTTCATTTTCTATTCTCTTTATATGGTGGTTTAGTTTCAGTACAGTTATTTACACAAGTCCAAGACGCCTTCGGCTTTTGGGCCCCTCCCCGCAGGGCGGAGGCCCTCCCAACTGCCTTCGGCTACCCCCTGAGACTTCGTCAACAGTCCGTCCTTCCCAAGGGAAGGGCGGACTGTCAACTCGTTCAGCGGGTGATTCCAAAAGCAGCCATTGTTTGTTTTCGATGGGGTATCTTGCGGAAACAGATAAGATTGTTTTGGGAACATTGTTATATGCATGTTTAGACAGGCTGTCAGGCTCGATATGCTCATACAGTTCTTTTAATTGCTTTTCATATTCTATGGCGAAAGGGCGTTCAGATTTGCGAATATTAGTGCCACCCATCATCAATAAGTAGGCTAGCCAATCAGATGCGTCAGCGGATTGTCTTAGCTTGTTCAATTCAATATCGTCGATGGCATGATTGATTTTTCTGAGTTGCCGCCACAATGAAACTGAGGGTAATCCAAAGAATTGAAACTGTCTGATATTGTAAAGCGAAGCCCATGCAGTAATTTTTGATGCTGATACTTTTGCATCGTTTCCGTAGGTGTCAGTATCTAGAAATTCACCATCTATGTTTTTACAAATGTACTTAGCGATGTACGCTTGTGCAGAGCCTTTATCGCTTGTTATTTTCTCAGCCTTAAAGCGATTCTTTGCCGCACCACGTTCATTTGTATCTTGTTCTAAAGCATACTGATGGAGTATTTCTGTAACTCTGGCTGAATGATGTGGTGGCATAAATAGCATCAAATGCCAATGTGGTGTTCCATCATGATGTGGTTCAACAACGCGTATCCCGTAAACTGTGATGTTTTCTCTGTCAAACTGAGCGCGTGCCTTTTGCCATTGCCCGTTAAGGTAATCATTAGCATCTTTTACCGAGTATGCTTTGTATTTAGGGTTGGGCTTACCTGACGGATAATGGGAATGATACTTGGAGGGTGTGGTAAGCGTGTAAAACCAACTCTCATGCTTTTGCAGTTGTGAGTATTCCTCAGTGCCTTTAATCCTCACCATTAATTCAGCGCGTCTTACTTTGGGGTTTGATACGTTAGAATTGTATACATCAAGCATGGAGACATATTCACCATCTGCGCTGCAAAACCATTTGTTTTGCATGTATTCTTCTGCTTGCGCTTTTTCCCACTGGTGTTGTCTGAGTCTTTCGTCGCTGCAATAAGCGCTTTTCGACTGATTTACTAAATCAAGCTGGCGTCTAATTGATTCCATTTTTTGCGTAGCCAGCGTTTTGAATTTGTTAAACCAAAACTTTTCAGTTCTAAACAGTGTGAGGGCTTCCACATGTGTCATATCACATGGAATAGAGAAACCGTATTTTTCAAATTTGTTTAAGCAGTAGTCAAAAGCTTGTTCAGTAGTTAGGTGAGCGGTATTCCTCAAGCATTGGTTGGCTTTCTGCTTGGCAAAAAGCTTGAGTTCACGAATATCTTTTGAAAGATTCAAGTCAGCTATTTGAAGCTCTTTGCTGAGGTTTGAGAGAAACAGGTTTGCTTGAACATAACTTGCTTGCTTTGAAATTTTTACGTATTTGTGCGCGGCGTCATAGGCAATTGAGGGCATTGCACTAAATAATTCAGCACGAAATTTATGACATTCCCGCGTACCTAAACCATAAGTGATTTGTTCGGGAGAAGTGACAGTCTCGCGACATTCAGGTACAGATTCGCGACACTTTACAGCCCTGTTAAGACCGTTAGAGACCTGTGGTTGGTTTTGATTGGTATCGCCAGAAGTGACGAATTTAAAGGGGGGAAGCGGTCTAGATTGGTCTAGACCGCTTCTGGAATTGGTGGAGCTGGCGGGATTTGAACCCGCGTCCAGAAAATGTCTACCTTTGGTACTACATGCTTAGTTTGTCATTTATTTAACTGCTTGGAACTCCGACAAACAGGATTTCCTTGCAGCTGGCCTGATACTATTTCGCGGTTCACCCTCAGACAAGGTTCCCTCGCTATCCTACTTGGATGACCTTCCGAATCCCCGCTAGCAGGAAAAGACTAGGGTGGAAGGGCCTATACCGGTTATTAAGCGGCTAGTGCGTAAGTTTCGTCGTTTGCGACTATTTAAATGCGGCTTTTTTAAGAGGCCAACCGCTCCTCTGCATGCACCTCCGGCTTCCTAGATCCTGTCGAATCCTAATCAGCCCCGAGTGTGATTTTCAATAATAACACAAATGTCTCAGTGTTAAACGGTTTCTTTTTAAAATTGCTATAAATTTTAAGGGTTTGGCTATATTTCAAACAAAAAATATATCTAGCAATTCAACCGCTTACCGCCTCATATTAAACGTAAGTACGCGACTGGTGTTCACTTGGCTTACTATCGAATTGTTTTATATATAGGGGCGGCGGCTTATTTTTCAAGGGGTGCAGTATGCAAACTGTATAAAAGGCAGGTATGTAAGCCACAAGTTGTGCACTTGCTGTCGAAACTTTTAGCAAATTATTTAGGGTAAAAGTGCGTGTGCAAGGATGCAATTAGCGCTAATAACCATTAAAGTACGTGAGCATAAATAAAAGGCTAGTAGTGTAAATGTCTTCAGAATCCATATTGTATTCCCCCTATAATTTGCCATGCGGCATAACGGTGCGTAACCGTCTTGTTAAAGCCGCTATGGAAGAAAACATGTCGAGTATGGGTAATTTACCCGGCGAGTCGCTCTACGCTTTGTATCGATATTGGGCTCACGGCAATTTGGGTATGGTGATCACTGGAAATGTGATGGTCGATAAGGCGGCGATGACAGGGCCTGGTGGCGTTGCACTTGAAAGCGAAACCGAACTTGCGCCATTTGAAAAGTGGGCAAAGATTATTAAGTCGAACGGCGCGCTTGCCGTAATGCAAATTAATCACCCAGGCCGGCAGGTATTTAAAGCGATGAAGGGAAAAGCGATAGCTCCTTCAGCGGTTCCGCTTGATATGGGTAAGCATTCGAAGCTCTTTGCTCAACCTCGCGAAATGACTTGCCAAGATATCCACGACGTGTGCAAACGCTTTGTACAAACCGCTAAGCAGGCCGAAAAAGCAGGGTTTGACGGTGTGGAAATTCACGCTGCTCACGGTTATTTACTTACTCAGTTTTTATCTCCGCTAACCAATCAGCGTCAAGACGAGTGGGGCGGTTCTATAATCAATCGCGCTCGTTTATTAATAAATATCGTCAGCCAAGTACGTGCAGTGTGTGCCAAAGATTTCATTGTGATGGTTAAGCTTAATTCTGCTGATTTTCAGAAGAACGGTTTTTCTTTTGATGATGCGTGTGAGGTGGTTAATCGCCTTGAAGCGCTTGGAGTGGATGTGGTTGAACTTTCTGGTGGTAGCTACGAAGCGCCAGCGATGCAAGGTCAAACCCGCGACGATACTACATTGGCACGAGAAGCCTATTTTCTTGAATTTGCGCATGCACTGGAAAGTAAAACCGACATTCCACTTATGACCACAGGTGGTATTAAGCGCGCTGAAGTTGCCGAGCGGGTAATTCAGCAAGGCTGCGAACTGTAGGTTTAGCCAGTGCGCTCGCCATTACGCCTGATCTTGCAAAGAAATGGCAACAGGAATGGAGTTATTCAGGCATTATTCCCCATTGCGCTTGGAAAGATAAATCCCTTGCCAGTCTTGCCAATATGGCTATGGTGCGAAGACAGTTAAGGCGTTTAGGAAATAATTTAACAACGCTAAGAAACCCTTCTCCGCTGTGGAGCCTTATTCTAGATATGTTGCACCGCAAGAAAATGACAAAGCGAGACGTGAATTAATGCAACTTAAGGGCACACTCAGCTGTTAGTTGATTCGCTCCGCCAAAAAGAAAACCAAGGGCTTAGTGATTTATTTGCTACAGCGAATAGAAAAACACAGCGTTAAACGCTGTGTTTCATCATCCGTTCTTTCTGGCGCTGCCAGTCTTTGTCTTTTAAGGTGTCGCGCTTATCGTGGGCGTGCTTACCTTTAGCTAAGTGAATTTCTAGCTTCACCCAACATTTCTTCCAATACATGGAAGTAGCGACAATAGAGTAACCCTGGCGGTCTCGAGCACCCATTAAGCGATCTATTTCACGTTTCTTTAGCAGCAGTTTGCGGGCGCGCTCTGGTGCTGCAACCACGTGGGTAGAGGCCTGATTCAACGGACTAATTCTACAGCCCACTAAATACGCTTCGGCGTTTTGAATAATAATGTACGCGTCAGTGATATTAACTTTACCTGCGCGAATACTTTTAATTTCCCACCCCTGAAGCTCCAGACCTGCTTCGAACTTGTCTTCTAGAAAATAGTCGTGACGCGCCTTTTTATTTTGCGCGATATTTCCAGAGGTGTTTTTGTTGGCTTTGTTCTTTTTCATACTCGCTATTATACTGATTGTTCGGGGGAATGTCTTTAGTTGTCATTAATAACTCATATGGGGGCATTTGGTTCAAAACCGAATACAAGCGAAGCAATTTTTCTGTGATACAATGCCGCCAATAGTTTTAATAGTAGTGGAATCAATGCCAAGTATTCATAGAAGCGCGCTGGTAGCACATAGCGCAGAAGCCATGTTTAACTTAGTAAACGATGTAGCTTCTTACCCTGAGTTTTTACCAGGTTGTACCGATAGCAAAATTCTCGACACATCTACGCAAAGCATGAAGGCTTCTTTATTAGTGGCCAAGGCAGGTATAAAACAGTGGTTTACTACCCACAACGTGTTAGAGCCAGGCAAGAGCATTCAGATGCAACTTATCGATGGGCCGTTTCGCTCACTAACAGGTGGATGGACGTTCTCTGCGCTTTCTGAAGAGGCCTGCAAAATTGAACTTAATTTAGAGTTCGAATTCAGCAATAAGTTGGCTGAAATGGCGTTTGGAAAAGTGTTTAATAGCTTAGCCACAAGTATGGTTACTGCGTTCACTGAGCGTGCTAGGAGCGTTTACGCATGAGCAATAAACTCATTAATATTGAAGTTGCCTATGCATTGCCCACCAAGCAAGCCATTGTAGAAGTGGCTATTCACGAAAACGCGACGGTTGAAGAGGGGATTGCTGCTTCAAACATTACCGAGCAGTTTCCAGAAATTGATTTAAAGGCCGCTAAAGTTGGCATTTGGAGTCGCGTGGTTAAGCTTCGCGATACCCTGTCAGACGGCGATCGTATTGAAATTTATAGACCGCTTATTGCCGACCCGAAAGAGATACGCAAGCGCAGGGCTGAAAAAGCAAAGGAAGAGGGCAGGGCTGATAAGGTAACGGGCGGGAAAGTAAACCCGCTTAAGGCGAAGTCTTAATTGCTTTCTAATTAACAACAGAAATAAAAATGGCCTTCAAATTGAAGGCCATTTTGTTAAGAAGAATACTATTTAGCTTTTTTCTGAAATGCTGCCTAGTTCCAAGAAAGGTGAGGCGTCGATGTCTTCTGCATCCATCATGCTAGCGATACGCTGAACGGTTGCTACCATTTGGCTTTGTTCCCATTCTTTTAGCTGAGAAAAGCGCTCAACGAAATGCTCTTGTAACGGACGAGGTGCATCCACTACCGCTTCCTTACCGCGTTCGGTTAAGAAAACGCCGACCTTTCTTTTGTCTTGCGTACTTCTAATGCGAGTCGCTAAATCCCGTGATTCTAGCCTATCCAGAATATTGGTAATAGTTGCAGGGCTTAAGTTAATATTCTCTGCAATTTCGCGCACCATAATACCAGGGCGCTCTTCAATGTTCTGCATAACCAATAGCTGCGGGCCTGTTAGCCCCACGTGTTTGCTTAGCTGCTTGCTGCGTAGGTCTACAGCGCGAATTACGCGCCGTAGTGCCACTAATAGTTCTTCTTCTTTTCGCATGTTACTTCCAACAAATGCGCAACCCTTTAGGGTTACTTAAGCAAATGAATAAAATGTTGGTGTTTATGATAGTGATCGATCACGTCATTAATAACCGAAATTTTCGACCAGCCCATAATGTCATAGTTTTGACCACCTTCACTTAGGTGTACTTCGGCGCGATAGTACGTGGCCTTTTCGTTTTCGTCCAGTCTTGGTGTGTCAGTTGGACCAAATTCAGGCTGTTCTGTCGACGTTGGATACACCGCATAAACGAATTCCGGGTCTCCTCCTAATTCGACTGTTAAGGTAAGAGCTTCCTCGGTATCCTCAATTCTTACATCGAATTGCTGTTCTTTAAACTCTTCACCAACTTCAGTCATGGCAGGTTTAACCACCTTGTTGATGTAGCGTCTTACCGCTTTCTCATCTGGGAAGGTAACAATGTTTTCTAATCGTTCTTTCCAGTTTTTGTCAGAGTCACTATGCTGTGGCGAGCCTGCCAGCACCATTAAGCTTTCTCGCTTATAAGATTCTATACGCAGTGCTTTCAATAGCCCGGATATGGCAATAAGCAAGACAATAGCAAATGGCAGTGCAGCGGCAATAGTCATGGTTTGAAGTGCACCTAATCCGCCAGCATATAGAAGTATAGAACTCACAATACCTACACCAACTGCCCAGTAAACACGTTGCCATAGTGGGGTGTTGTTTTCACCGTGTGAACACAGCATGTCGACTACCATTGCGCCTGAATCACACGAGGTTACAAAGAATATAATCACCATAAGTACGGCGATAAAGCTCAGTACTGAAGAAAAAGGAAACTGTTCTAAAAATACAAATAGTGCGACGGAGGTATCGTCGTTAACCATTTGAGCAAGTACATCTTTTCCTTGTACCAAAACTTGGTCGATAGCACCGTTACCGAATATGGTCATCCAAAATAGGGTAAACGCTGAAGGGATAAGTAGTACACCGATAACGAATTCGCGAATAGTACGGCCGAATGAAATACGCGCTATAAACAGGCCTACGAAAGGCGCCCATGCTAACCACCAGCCCCAGTAAAAGATGGTCCAGCCACCAATCCAGTCAGTTTTCTCATAGGTGTATAAGTTAAAAGTGTTTCTCACAATGTCAGACAGGTATGCGCCAGTATTTTGCATAAAGGCCTGTAGCAAAAATACCGTTGGACCTAAAAACAACACGATTAACAGTAGGATAATAGCCAGCACCATGTTGGTTTCTGAAAGGCGACGAATACCTTTGTCCAGTCCAGTGGTAACTGAAATTACTGCTAAGCCAACCACACCGGCCATAATGGCAATTTGAACGCCTGTATTAGAAGGCAAACCAAACAAATAGTTAAAGCCAGCATTAACTTGCGATGCGCCAAAACCAAGAGACGTTGAAATACCAAATACCGTCGAAGTAACGGCAAATATATCAACCACATGGCCTGGCCAACCGTAAATCCGGTCGCCGATAAGTGGGTAAAGCGCAGAACGAAGCGTTAGAGGTAAGTTCTGTCGGTAGGCAAAGTAGCCGAGTATAAGCGCTACCACTGCATAAATAGCCCAAGCGTGAATACCCCAATGGAAAAAGGTGGTTTTCATGGCTTCTCGTACGGCGTCTATACTTTCTGCCTGTGCAGTGGGCGGGGCCATAAAGTGCATTAATGGTTCAGCTACACCAAAGAACATGAGTCCGATACCCATACCTGCAGCAAACAGCATACTAAGCCAGGTGCCAAAGCTAAATTCTGGCGTAGCGTGGTCAGGGCCCAGTTTAATTTCCCCGTAGCGAGACATCCCTAAATACACTACTGCGAGAACAATAATCGTAACCGTTAATACGTAAAACCAACTACCGTTAGATACGATTACATCCTGCAATTTTTGGAAGATACTGTCTGCTAGTTCAGGCGTACCAGCAGCGAAAATAAGTAAACAGATTATTAAGGCAGACGATGTTAAAAACACCGGCTTGTTGAGTGGAGATTTATTTTCTGTCTCAGTCACGCAGTAATTTCCTTTCACCTTTGTTTGAATTTAGGTTAATACGTTGAAATATACAGCATGGAGCACTTTTTATAAACATCAGATGAAATAATTCGATTTGTATGCATTTGTACTGCACTTATCCATCAAACTTAATTTTGGGTGAAGAAAATGCCCTGTTAATTAGACTTTGGGTTATGTTTTCGCAACTTTAGGTTAATTATTAATCGTTAGAGTAGAAATTAAAATTAGTTGGTGTATTGTAATATATGATCTTTTTGATATGTGTATTAACTAAACACAATCCGAAGAAATAAAAAAACAACTGAAGGAAACACACACAAATGCGAAAAACTCAGCTTAGCTGTGCAATCGTCGCTGCACTGGCATCCACCTCTCTGGCGGCGCAGGATACGGGCGCGCCCGCTAAACTTGAAACCATTGAAGTTACCGCCACAAAACGAAGTGAATCAATTCAAGACGTACCTGTTGCGGTTTCTGCACTTGACGGAAAAGCGCTAGAAAATCTTGGTATTGATAATTTCCAAGACTACGTAGAGTTTTTACCTAACGTTGTATTCCAGGGGACGGGCCCAGGCCAAAACGAAATTTACATTCGCGGCGCTGCTACCACCCAATCAAGTATTACCCTTTCATCGGTCCAAGCGCTTCAGCCGTCTGTCGCTTTCTATCTTGATGAAATGCCTGTTTCCATGGCCGGTCGAAACTTAGATATTTTCGCTACCGATGTAGAGCGTGTAGAAGTACTCCCCGGGCCACAAGGTACGTTATTCGGCGCCAGCTCACAGGCAGGTACTGTTCGACTTATTACCAATAAACCCGACCATTCTGGTTTCGCCGCTGGTTTTGATACCAGTATTTCCACTACTAAAGGCGGAGATATGAGCAATACGGTTGAAGCCTACTTTAACGTTACGCCAACCGACAACTTAGCTCTTCGTGTTGCTGCGTATAACGAAAGCCAAGGTGGTTGGATAGACAATATCGAAAACGACCCAAACAACGGCGGCTATATCGGTAGTGCTGTGGTTATCGACCGTATATCAGGTGGTGCGCTTCAGGCTCAAGGTATAGACCCTGCTGATATGGATACACGTCGTGAAATTAACGGCTTTAATCGAAGCGAAGCTGCGGTAGTAACGCCAAGAAACAGTGAGCATGTAGAAGATAACTTTAACGATGCGGTTTATTCAGGTGCGCGTTTCGGCTTGTCTTACATTATCAATGAAGATTGGGATTTGTTGGTTCAGCACACCGAGCAAACGCTCGACACCGAAGGTGTATTTGCATACGACCCAACGGTAGAGGGTGAAAGCTCTGCAATTCGCTTTCAAAGCGATGAAAATTCTGATGAATTCGGTTTAACAACGTGGACGCTGAACGGCCGCCTTGAAAAACTCGATGTGGTTTACACCGGCGGTTACTTAGATCGCGAAATTGACACCCTTACCGACTACACGGGTTACACAAACGGTGGTTTGTTTTCGGCATATTACGTGTGTACGCACTATGAAACACCAGATAATCCAGATGACGCACGTTGTCTTGACCCAAGCAAGTATTACAAAGAAGACACCACAAGCACTCGCTTAACCCACGAGCTACGCTTCAGCACAACCATGGATACACCATGGCAGCTAACCGCAGGTGTGTTCTACGATGAACAAGAAGTGGGTTCAGTAGGTCAGTTCAAAATTGCTAGCCCCGAGATTTTCGAGAACTTAGCAAGTTCGTGGAACGCGCTTGCAGGCGATCGCGGTATTAACAGCGACGGCGGTCCTTTCTCGCCAGAAATCAGTTTTGTTAACGACGTTACCCATACTATTGAGCAAATCGCAGTATTTGGTCAATTGGGTTATGAAATTACCGACACAGTAACGGCTACCGTTGGTGCTCGCTGGTATCAGATTGATGATATTTACCGTGGTGCAACGTCTACCCGTGACGTAACAAGTCGTTTAGAAGCCTATGGTCAAGGCGTTTTAGACCCAGCAGTTTACGATGACCTAGACCTTGACGGTCAAGGTGTTGTAGACGCAATACAAGACGGTTCTCTAGATATAGGCTTGTTGGGTGACGACGGTGTGTTAACCGTAGACGACACTATCTTCAAATTTGGTCTAGATTGGAAAGTAAACGAAAACGTATTGTTATTCGCAAACTATTCAGAAGGTTTCCGACCACCGGTAACCAACCGTTTAGGTGGTGACGCAGCAGCGAATAACACGGGCGCGTTTGCAGATTTCCGCGTGCCGGTTTATTCAACCACAGATACCCTCGATAACTATGAAATTGGCCTTAAAGGTGATTTCTTAGACGGTATCTTACGTGTCAACGCAACCGGTTATTACTCAGAAATTTCAGACTTGCAGACCTCTCGCTTCGACCCTACCAACATCAGCTTCTTGGTATTTACCGATAACGTAGGTGATGCAGAAGTTAAAGGTATTGATGCAGATATAACGTGGTTGGCCTCTGATAACCTAGTTATTAACGCAGCGTTCAGCGTGTTAGATACTGAACTAGTCAGTATCAACTCTGAACTTGAAGGCATTGCAGCAGGGGTGGGTAGCAAATTACCGTACTCTGCAGACTTCTCTGGAAACATTAGTGCTCGTTACTTCTTTGAGCTAGATGGCGGTAAAGAAGGTTTCGTTAATGCATCACTTACGTACACTGGCGATCGCCTTGCTGGCATGGTCATGAATGCCTACGCCATGGAAGATGCCACGCGCTTGATTTACGGTACAGGTTCTGGATTGAAGATTGAAGACGAAGGTGAAGTGTTTAACGGTGCGACCTACCCAGGCGCAGACGGTGAAACCATTCGCGGTGGTCGTTATATCCAAGAAAGTTACGTAATTGGTAACGTTTCAGTGGGTATGTCGTATGAAAGCTGGAAAGTTGAAGCGTTTATCGACAATGTTTTCGACAAGTCGGCTATCTTAAATATCGATACCCAGCAGTACACGCCTAAAGTCGTGACGAATCGTCCACGTACTATCGGCTTACGCTTCTCTTACGATTATTATTAATAGTAAGCGATGATTAATATTATAAATTAATCATGTAAAAGCGTTTAAACGGCAGACTTTACGTCTGCCGTTTTCATTACTAATGCTTGAAGAATTAGGTACTATTAATTTCATCGAATTAACAGCACTGCAAACAGGCGCTACTAAGAATTATAACGAAGGCTATGACACCAGAAGATATCCAACATGAAATACGCGCTATTAAACAAGCGCTGCAACGCGCTCAATTCTTATTAGCCAATGAACGCGTTGAACACCTATTGTCCACGTCGCTTAGCGAGCAGCAACGCTTAGAAGTCCATTATCTTGCAGCGGTTACACATAGAATGGCAAAGCAATATGATGAGGCCTTTCGTCATATCAACGTACTGCTTTCACTTTCTCCCGATTACGGCAGGGCGTATCAAGAGCTTGCTTATTGTCATGAAGCGAAGGGCAACCGTAAAGAAGCGTCGAGCGCGTTTTTTAAAGCAACGCATTTTAATCCCGCGCTAATCAGCAGTTGGAAAAAACTGCTGTCAATTTATCAACGTCACAATGATGCCACTGCGGTACAAATGGCAACCAAGCAAATAGCGCACTTGCAGTCGCTACCAGCGCCTGTATTAGGGGCTTACGACCTTATGTACGAAAAGCAGTTCGCTGCTGCAGAGCAGGTATGCCGGCAGTTTCTGACCAAGCACAAGCACCACCCCGAAGCAATGATGCTACTTGCTGAAATAGGCATGCAACTTAAGGTATATAGCGACGCTGAGTTTCTTTTAGAAAGCTGCGTAGAGCTTTATCCAGATAATGAAAAAGCAGCCTTAGCCTATCAAAATGTGCTGTCTAAGTTAGGTAAGTTTCCAGAGGCGGTACAAGTGGCTCGCCAAAGGTTAAAGCATAACCCCACTAGCTTTAGTATAAAAACCAGTTTGGCCCATGCGCTTGTTGGTGTAGGGCAATTAGACGAGGCAATTGCTGTTTACCATGATGTACTTGCAGAAAACCCGGATAGACCCAAAGTGTGGGTATCGCTTGGCCATGCGTTAAAAGCAAAAGGGGATACGCCTGATGCGGTTACTGCGTACGAAAAGGCCATAGACTATGCCAGTGACTACGGCGACGCCTATTGGAGCCTCGCAAACACGAAAACCTATAAGTTTAGTGACGCACTACTTGCGCAAATGTCTGAACAGCTAAACAGCAATGCTATAAAGTTAGAAGATAAAATACATGTGTGCTTTGCCCTAGGTAAAGGGCTTGAAGACCGGGGAGAGGCTAGCAAAGCCTTCAACTATTACCAGCAAGGAAACAGCTTAAAGCGCAGCACCCTTCAATTTGATATTGCAAGGACAGAGGAAGCGCTAAACGCACAGCAGCGCGCTTTTTCAAGTGAAGACTTTAATAAGGCAGAAGGTTTCCAAGCGCCTGACCCTATCTTTATTGTTGGCTTGCCGCGTGCAGGCTCAACGTTATTGGAGCAAATTCTCGCGTCACACTCAAAAGTCGATGGCACCATGGAGCTTCACGATATATTGGGCATTGCTTCATCGTTAAGTCATCAAAAGACGCCTTATCCTTTGAACGTTAATGCGTTAGATGGAGAAACGCTTGAAAAGCTTGGCGCGCGTTATATCGAGCAAACACGTGCTTACCGACAAGGCGCACCATTGTTCATCGATAAAATGCCCAATAACTTTATTCATATTGGCCTAATTAAGAAGATACTGCCTAACGCTAAAATTATCGATGCGCGAAGAAATCCTATGGACTGCTGCTTTAGCGGCTTTAAGCAGCTATTCGGTGAAGGGCAGGAATTTAGCTACTCGCTTTCCGATATTGGGCGCTATTACAAAGCTTATGAAAAGCTTATGGAACACTGGCACGCGGTGCTGCCGGGAGAGATTCTTACCGTACAGCACGAAGAGGTATTAGACGATTTAGAAGGCCAGGTCAACCGTATCCTAGATTTTTGTGGGTTAGACTTTGAAGAAGCATGTTTAGCATTTCACCAAACTAAGCGGGTTATTAAAACGCCAAGTTCTGAACAGGTTCGCCAACCTATCTATAAAACAGGAATGGGGCAGTGGAAACCTTTTGATAACTATTTAGCTGACCTAAAACAAGCGCTAGGTGGAAACACATCGGTGACAAATAATTGAGTGATAGACAAAAGTAAAAAAGGTCATGGCTGTCTTAAAGTCAATGTCGTTTGGATAGTCGCTACTACCGCCTAAGAAATAAGATACAGCGCCTTCTTTCGTTAGGCGACATGTTTGAGAGCCAAAGTTAAGCGTAGGTTTGAATAGCACCTTTCCATTTAGGTAAGCTGTTACGCATTAGACATTAAAAAATGTTAACCATTCTTAATCTAATTTTCAATTTTCGACGTTACAACGTTATATGGTGTCGAGTTTGTAAACTCGAATACATGGAAAGCGACGACTTGTTGAAGGTTTAGTCATGAATGACGTTACACAGCTAATATTGATGTATTTCATTATACCGCTGTGGTTCATAGCGGGGATAGTCGACTGGTTTTGCCACCGCAGCAGTAATATCGCTGCTACCGCCGGGCCGAAAGAATCCTTAATTCATCTATTGATGTTTTTAGAGGTGGGGGTTCCACTTTTTCTGGTTCTTCTTTTTGAAGTGAATAGCTTAATTATTGCTGTAGGTATAGTGTTTTTCTTGTTACACGAGCTTACCGCACTGTGGGACGTTAGCTACGCCGTATCGAAAAGACGAGTCGGGCCTATTGAGCAACATGTGCACAGCTTTTTGGAAATGATACCGCTGCTCGCATTAATTTTGGTGATTGCCAGACATTGGTCTCATTTTATAGCGTTATTTGGACTAGGCGAAAGCCCTGCTGATTTTGGTCTGCGGTTTAAGCAAGAGCCCCTTCCAACTTGGTATTTACTATCAGTTATAGCCGTTGCTGCCGTTTTAGAGTTTTTACCTTATGTAGAGGAGTTGATAAGAGGTATGAAAGCAAAAGAAAAAAGTTCACGAGAAAAAGCGACTTTGTCTTCAGATAAAGAAAACCAACGAAATAGAGAGGCGGACGTTTCACACCAAGATGCAGAAGCAG
This sequence comes from Alteromonas infernus, assembly GCF_902705815.1. Lineage (NCBI taxonomy): Bacteria > Pseudomonadati > Pseudomonadota > Gammaproteobacteria > Alteromonadales > Alteromonadaceae > Alteromonas > Alteromonas infernus. The sequence continues at coordinate 79,331 of NZ_CACSIG010000018.1, read as the reverse complement.
CGAGCCCCTATGCGTCATCTGTCGCAGGTGAAGAAGACCCAGGTGTAGCACTTGAAGAATGGGTGGAAAGCAATAAAAAGTGACGTTCTCATAGCGGGTGATAAAAAGTGAAGCAAAACCAGAGTCTTATTTATAGGGTGCCTTGTAGGCTTACAAAAGTTCAACAAGGCACCGCGATATGAAAAAGCGCTGTATAAAACGCAGTAGGTAAACATCGCCGCTGCAGCAAAGGTAGTTACTGATAACTTAAAAGCCCGGCTAGTATTTGCGACGTTTAAGCCCTGTTTCCGCCAAGATCTTCGCTGAAATCTCTTCTATGGAGTACTTGGTACTATTTAAGAATGGGATTTTTTCCTTTCTGTATAAGTTTTCAACTTCCCTCAACTCCATCCTACATTGTTGAATAGACGCATATTTACTGTTTGCTCTTCGCTCTGAGCGTATTTGGTGTAGACGGTCGGCGGCGATGGTTAAACCAAACAGCTTGTGTTTATAGCGTCGAAGGGCAGGAGGAAGCTTTAACATGTCGCCCATGTCTTCTTCGGTAAACGGGTAATTAGCTGCTTTAATTCCATACTGAAGTGCTAAATACAGGCTTGTTGGTGTTTTTCCAGAGCGGGAAACACCGGTAAGAATGATATCTGCCTCATCGTAGTCTTTTAAGTTCGAGCCATCATCATTGGCCAACGCATAGTTTACGGCTTCAATTCTAATGTCGTAAGTGGTTTCGTGGATACTGTGAGTGCGGTGTTTTTCTGGTTTTGATGGAACACCTAATACTTTTTCGAGCGGAGCAACGAACTGATCGAGGAAATTGTAATTAATGCCCACCGATTTCGAAATAATCTTGCGAACATCTACATTCACAATTGTATAAAAAACGAGCGGTCGCTCTCCGGTGTCTTGAAAACTTTCAGAAATTTGCTGCAACACTTTATGAGCTTGTTCCTCAGTTTCAACGAAAGGAATGGTGTTGTGATTAAACGAAACTGGGAACAGAGAAAGCAGGGCGTGGCCAAAGACCTCTGCAGTGATGGCAGTACCATCTGAAATATAAAAAGCTGTACGCACAACATATCCTTAACATTGGTGTAATTTTATTACAAAAGTAATAAAGGGTTTACATTCTGAATTTCCCCATTCTAAGATGATTTCGTCGAAAAGCTACACGGTTCTTGTGAATGATGGCAATTATCAACAGGTTTGCTGTCAAACGTAATGGACGGCGTTATGGGTGATAACACCCACACATCGACAACAATTTGATTTGTTTCAGGCGATAATAAGCACAAACCTGGAACTTACCTCATACCCTACACATAAAAAAGCTGGAGGCTTGGGCTGTGCAAGAATACGTACTTTGGTATCAAGAACTGGGCATGCATGATGTGGGTCGCGTAGGCGGCAAAAATGCATCATTAGGCGAGATGATTTCAAACCTGGCTAACGCCGGTGTGCAGGTGCCGGGTGGTTTTGCTACCACCGCCGAAGCATTTAACGAATTTCTAGAGCAAAGTGGCCTAGAAGCCAGGATCCATGAAGTTTTAGATTCATTAGACGTAGATGACGTGAATGCCCTTGCTGAAGCGGGCAAGAATATTCGTCAGTGGATTATCGACACGCCATTTCAAGGCAAGTTAGAAGAAGAAATCAAAACGGCATTTGTTACCCTCCAAGGGGATGCGGGTGAAGAGGCGTCATTCGCGGTGCGCTCTTCAGCCACGGCAGAAGATATGCCTGATGCGTCATTTGCCGGTCAGCAAGAAACTTTCCTAAATGTTAAAGGTTACGAGTCGGTTCTTGTGGCGATTAAACACGTGTTTGCGTCACTGTTTAACGACCGCGCGATTTCTTATCGCGTACACCAAGGTTACGACCACAAAGGTGTGGCGCTGTCTGCGGGTATTCAGCGCATGGTGCGCAGTGATATCGCTTCATCAGGCGTTATGTTTACTATCGATACAGAGTCTGGTTTTGAAGACGTAGTATTTATTACCAGTTCATTCGGTTTAGGTGAAATGGTGGTGCAGGGCGCAGTAAACCCTGATGAGTTCTACGTGCACAAACCTACGTTAGACAAAGGGCTTCCCGCCATCGTACGTCGTAACCTAGGTAGCAAGCTTACCAAGATGATTTACTCAGACGACGAAGCACACGGCAAACAAGTGTCCATCGTTGATATTGATGCTGCTGATAGCAAAACGTTCTCGCTTAACGACGATGAAGTGATGGAACTAGCAAAGCAAGCGCAAATCATTGAAAAGCATTACCAACGCCCTATGGATATCGAATGGGCGAAAGACGGCGTAGACGGTAAGCTTTATATCGTTCAGGCACGCCCAGAAACCGTGCGTAGCCGAGAAGACTCACAAAGCATAGAGCGCTTCCAACTAAAAGGCCAAAGCAATATCGTTGTTGAAGGCCGCGCAATTGGTCATAAAATTGGTGCTGGTGTAGCTAAAGTGCTCGACTCAATTGAAGAGATGGACAAAATTCAAGCCGGCGACGTACTGGTGACTGACATGACAGACCCTGATTGGGAACCTATCATGAAGAAGGCGTCTGCCATTGTTACCAATCGTGGTGGACGTACCTGTCACGCGGCTATTATTGCTCGCGAGCTTGGTATTCCTGCGGTAGTCGGTTGCGGTAACGCTACTGACAGTATAAAAAACGGTGACAAGATTACTGTTTCTTGTGCAGAGGGCGATACGGGTTATATTTACGGTGACGAGCTTGAGTTTGACGTTGTCACTTCGCGTATAGACGCTATGCCAGATTTACCGTTAAAGGTAATGATGAACGTAGGTAACCCAGATCGCGCGTTCGACTTCGCTCGTCTTCCAAATGCAGGCGTAGGCCTTGCGCGTCTTGAATTTATTATCAACCGCATGATTGGCGTTCACCCGAAAGCATTGCTTAATTTCGATAGTCAGCCTGAAGAGCTGAAAGAAGAAATTAGCGACATGATTGCAGGCTACGCGTCGCCAACGGAATACTACATCGAGAAGCTAGTTGAAGGTATTTCAACCATTGGTGCGGCGTTCTCACCTGAGAAAGTTATCGTTCGTATGTCAGATTTTAAATCTAACGAATACTTTAACTTAGTTGGCGGTTACCAATACGAGCCAGACGAAGAGAACCCTATGCTAGGTTTCCGTGGCGCTAGCCGTTACATATCTGAAGACTTCCGCGATTGCTTCGCACTTGAGTGTGAAGCCATAAAGCGTGTACGCAATGATATGGGCCTTACTAACGTAGAAATTATGATTCCGTTTGTACGTACGTTAGATGAAGGGCGTCAGGTTATCGAATTGCTTGAAGAGCAAGGCTTGAAGAAAGGCGAAAACGGCCTTCGCGTTATTATGATGTGTGAGCTTCCTTCCAATGCGTTACTTGCTGACAAGTTCCTCGATATTTTCGACGGTTTTTCTATAGGCTCTAATGACTTAACCCAGCTTACATTAGGGTTAGACCGAGACAGTGGCGTGATAGCCCATCTATTCGATGAGCGAGATGAAGCGGTTAAAGCACTGCTTTCAATGGCAATTCAAGCTGCTAAAAAGCGTGGTAAATACGTGGGTATTTGTGGCCAAGGGCCGTCTGACCATGAAGATTTCGCAGCTTGGTTGGTAGAAGAAGGTATCGATTCGGTATCGCTTAACCCCGATACTGTGGTTGAGACATGGCTATACCTTGCTGAAAAGCACGGCTAAACCAATAGGTCTAACCCCAGATTAAGCGGGCAACGATCTAACTTAGACACAACGCGAACGCGAGGGTTAAAAGAGACCTTTCGATTAATGCCAGTCAGTTAAGCTGACTGGCATTTTTCTTTTTTGTTTCCCGCTTACATCAAGCGGAGTAGCGGTTTAAAACAGATCTGTGCCAGCAGTATATTCCTTAAAAAAACGATGGTTATTTAGGAAAAATATGGGTTTTTAGCCGCTAATAGCATGACTTTGTGTAATTAAAAATGTAATATTACAAAGTGACTTTCACATCAAATTTCAGATTAATAACTAACTTGGTTGAACTCTTATGGCACATAATGACAGCACGGTTTCAGTAAATACTTCCGAAGAAAATGTTATGCAATCAGGCTCTGTGGCAGAGCAGCTGGCGCAAGCCCAAAAAGAAATTAACGAACTAAAAATGCAATTAATGTGGATGGAACGCAACTACGAATAAGTGTTGTGTCGCATAGAGCTAGAATTGAAACGGTAGTTTACTTTCAAAAACGATTGAGAGTTATGAAAGTTTACACGTGGGCTTTCATAAAGCTTTCATAAAGGCTTTTATAGCGTAATCTACAACATGCGTGGCGCATTTAGCTAAAAGCTTATTGCTACTAGCGCTGAGCATTACCGTATTTATATGCTATCGTGATTAGTATAAGAAAGCGGTCAGAGGGAAAATGGCGTATCAATTCAAGTTTTTTGCACAGCCAGTAATTAGTAATGTAAGAACCTTCTGTGAAGCAGCGCTTGTTGAATTCACAATTGGCTTGATTTGCGCAGTATTTGCGTATGCAAGCTATGGTATTTTTATTCATCTTTTTGTAGCGTGCGTCATCATATCTTTTGCTTGTTTTTGCCTTAGTATTTACAACCTTTATAGTCTTCTCTCGCACCCATAGCAGCTTTTCGCAGTGTGACCTTAAGTTAGCTAGCGGAGCCAAGGCACAATAGCAAGGGAAAATTAGCTATTAAACGTAGGCAGTTATAAAAAAGGGTAATCACTTCAGTGATTACCCTTTTTTCTGTCTGCATCAATACCGAAATAAATTTTATTTGCGGTAATGGTAAGTTTCTAAGCTTTAAGTTGGTCACCTATAGGTAACTGTCGAATACGCTTACCGCAAGCAGCGAAAATGGCATTACATAGCGCAGGCGCGTATACCGGCGTTGCTGGTTCTCCCACACCTGCTGGAGGTGCGTCGCTTTCAATTACCTCAACTTCTACCTCTAGCGGCGAGTCGCTCATTCGCGGCACACGGTAGTTATGGAAGTTACTTTGCTGTACGCGGCCTTTATCAAACGTGATACCGTCGCTAATGGCCGTGGTGATACCAAATACAGAACCACCCTGGGTTTGGTTTTTAACGGTATCAGTATTTACTACCGTTCCTGCATCAATAGCCACCCAAGATTTGATCACGTTTAAGTCGCCTTTGTCAGAGACTTCTACTTCCACCACTGTGGCAACATAAGTTAGAAAGCTTCGGTGCGCTGCAATGCCTAAACCTCGTCCTTTTGGCATTTCCCGGCCCCAGTCAGCCATGTCAGACACTTTCTCTATCACGTTTTTAAGGCGAGACGTATCAAGTGGGTATACCGATTTGTCGCCCCAGTAATTGTTGTACTCGGCTTTTTGCTCGGTAACATCTAAAATTCTGTCAGGACCGATAACTTCCAGTAAGTAATCTTTAGTATCTTTCCCCGCTTTGTGCGCTGCTTCATTGATAAATGATTGCACTGCAAAAGCGTGAAAGATGTTCGATACCGAGCGCATCCAACCAATTCGCGCTTTAGCCGGTGCTTCACCACGCTCTAACTTCATGTTTGGTGTCAGGATTGGGTTATCAGTAAAGCCCAAATCTAACTCAAAACTGAAGGGGGCGTTGGCACCTTCTTGAAAGGTCGAAGCAATAGGCGAGAAGGCGGTTCTATGCAGGTACGCGTCAATCTTACCGTTTTCGTCAAGCGCCGCTTCAACGTGTTGGGCTGATACCGCGTGGTAAAAACCGTGCTGAATATCGTCTTCACGGGTCCACTGTACGCGAATTGGTTTGCCCGTTTTCATTGAAAGGTAAGCGGCTTCAGCGGAAAAGTCAGGCTTAGATTTACGGCCAAATGCCCCGCCTAGCATGGTCACGTGAACATTGATTTTCTCTTTGTCCATGCCAACCATAGCGCCAACGGTTTCCATATCAGCTTGTGGGTTTTGTGTTGCAGCCCATATATCTACGCGATCTTTGTAATACATTGCCGTTGCACATGGTGGCTCCATAGGGGCCTGTGCAAGATGTGGAACGTAATAATCGGCAATGAGCTTGTCGCTGGCGTTTTCTAAAACGCTTAGCGCATCGCCTTTCTCCCTAACAAGGGTTTGCGGTGCGTTTACTGTACTAAGCAACTGCGCTTTAAAACTTTCTGAGTTATAGTCGCCGTTAGCACCGTCATCCCATTCTACATCAAGGGCTTTTCGCCCCTGCCAAGCTGCCCACGTATTGTTAGCAATAATGGCAATACCGCCTTTGGGTTGAAACTGCGGTGCGCCTTTAGGCGCAGGAATTTCGATGACATCTACAACACCGGTAACCGCTTTTGCTTTGCTGGCATCAAAGCTTTTCACTTTACCGCCCACCACTGGAGGACGCTCGATAATAGCAACCAGTGCCTTGGGCTCACGTACATCGGCGGCAAATGTTGCCTTACCGGTTACAATGTCCTGAAGGTCAATATGCGCCATGCCCGTATTGATGTAACGCCATTCTTTTCTTTCTTTAAGCTGAAGCTTGTCTGCTTCTGGCGGCGTAATGGTTAATGCGTCGTCGATAAGGTCTTTATAAGCGATAGACTTGCCAGAGTTATGGCTAACCATGTGTTGTTCGGCAATACAGCTACTAGGCTCAACACCCCAACGCTTGGCTGCGGCGTGTTGCATCATGTAGCGTACGCTTGCGCCCATCTCGCGAAGGCGCTGCATGTTGAAACGAATGCTGCGTGACCCGTCTGTGTTTTGGTCGCCGTATTTAGGGTCGCCCTTACCCTGAATAACAATCACTTTATCCCATGCCGCTTCCATTTCATCCGCAACAATTTGCGCAATAGCGGTGCGGATCTGCTGGCCCATTTCACTGCGGTGGCAGGTTACTTCAACCATGCCGTCAGGGCGCAGTGCAATAAATAAGTTTGCGCGCTTTGCATTTTCTGCTGGCTTAGCTAAAACGCCAGCCATAGCACGTGGCGCACTGCCCATAAAATATGTGCCTAACACCAAGGCACCTGCGGCAGCGGTAGACTTCAAGAAACTGCGGCGGTTCATGTCGAAGTATCTATTTTCGCTCATGCTTCTTCTCCCTCGGTTGCTGGGTCGAAGTAATTCACACCAGCGGTGGCGCTGATGGATTTAGAAGCAGACTTTATTGCTTTGTGAATACGAGGGTAGGTGCCACACCGGCAAATGTTGCCTGACATGTTCTGTACAATCTCTTCGTCGCTAGGCGTTGGGTTCGTTGAGAGTAGGCTAGCTGCCTGCATAATCTGTCCACATTGACAAAAACCGCACTGAGGCACTTTATGTTCAACCCAGGCTTTTTGAACCGGATGGTCGCCGTTTTCGCTTAAGCCTTCAATAGTAGTGATCTTTTTACCCTGAACCGCCGAAACCGGCAGAACACAGGAGCGTTGCGCCATACCATCAATATGAACGGTACATGCGCCGCATTGAGCCATACCACAGCCAAATTTAGGCCCTGTAAGATTTAATTCATCACGAAGGTACCACAACACTGGGGTTGAAGGATCACCTGCAAATTCGTGTTTGTTACCATTTACGGTAAACGTGATCATGGTCTTGTCTCCATAGGTAAACGATAGATATACGCTAGCCCAATATTAATAGGGCCTCTCACCCAAGCGGCATACTGTGCAATAAGCGCATTACACGTGTTATATCTATACGGTTCCGTTGCCTGATAATGCGAACTATCCAAGACGCTGCGCATACTAGGATATTTGCCACTGTTTTTATTATTAAAGGCTTCGCTATTTATAATTAAGATTACGTTAACACGCATTATACGAATACGCATATACATAAGTTTAACTGCTAGCAGGCTGCGACTAAATGGTGTCAGAGGTTATGGAAAAATGCGAAAGAAGCAGCCCGTTGAATAGGGGTAAGACTGGTTTACGAAAAGTAAGAGATTCGAATTTAACGAAGTCTTCTCATTAGCAAGAAGCGATCGATTTTTCGCGCCCCCGTGGTCATGGTTTTTTGACTGTATTTTAGCCAGCCTCTAGCGCGGGGCCAGTCATAGCTTAACAGCATTAGCCCACCGACAACCAGTAAGATTGAGCCAGGAAGAAGCGTTAGAACGATCCCGCCAATAAACAAGATAGCCCCTAATGTAAGTCTAACTATTCGCATGAAAGTGAACGCTCGTTATTAAATGTAATAACAACAGTGTGAGTGAAAATGGCGTATTTGCCAATAAAATAATTGTAAATGTTTGTATGGTGCCGTTGTTACATCACGTTGCGTACCGCAGCGCGGTAAGCTATTGATGAATAAGTAGCCACTTGATATGAAAAGCGAAGATAACCGCTTAATTACGGTGGATCGCTACCCAGAAATAAAGTACAAAGAAAGACATGCAAGGGCATTAGAAGCTTGCGTAATTCCTATGAGAAAAAGCGCTACGCATATTTGTGCTGGCGATTTATAACGATAAGAAAGAGAGCAGTTATGGCAGAACAACAAGAAAACCAACCAGTCAGCGAAGAACAGCGCGCAGAATGGGTAAGAGAACAGTTTCAGAAAGCCAATAAGTTTCTCGCAGAAAATGGCGTACTGTTTGACTCAGTCACAACAGAAGAAAGTCGCTATTTAATGCCTTACCTTGCGGTGTGGAAGATAAGAGCAATGGACGGCAAACAATACTGGGTAATTAGCGGAGATTTACCTACCGATTACACGTCAGTCGACAATGCTGCAGATGCGAAAGATGTGCTGCGTCATTTCGCTATGCATTGGCAGTTAAAAGCTGAGAATTTGATTAATGCAGAAGGGGCAGACGATAGTCAAAAAGCGTTTGGCGCATTACTCATTAACCGCGCTGAAAGCTTGTTCGCTATGCAAAATACACCCGATTTGTGGGCTTAATAACGTTTTACTCGCCTTAATGCAATTGGGTTACGTCTGGCAGAGGGAATCGCTCTGCCGGGCATTTTAAACGCTGTCGAGGCACCCCAGCATCCATAAATACCTGACCATCAGGAATAAAACCAAGAGACTTGTGGTAAGAGACACTTTCTAAGTTACACACTACCTTGATAATGGGAAGGTTGTTTTGCTTTGCAGCTTTCAACAACGCTTCAAATAGCACGCGGTATACGCGTAAGGTTCGGTAAGAGCGCTTAACGGCTATGTGGCCAAGTTCACCTTTTGTTGTTAGGCGCCCGGTAGCGATGGGGTCGTTATTAGCATCAACAATTAACACGTGACACGCTGAACTGTCGTGCTCATCGAATTCACTGGCCTCGGGAACGCGCCATTCCAAAACGAATACGTGTTCCCTTAGTGCTTTTAGTCGATGTTTATCCTTCTCCCAATCGACGTTCTTTACGGTAAACGTCATACGTGACTGTTATCCCTCGAACCATTCCCAGTAACCATTATTGATAAGTGTAGTTAAGGTTTCTAAAAATGTAAAAGACGGCGCATCCTGACAACATGTTGCGTTCAAAATTGACCCTGATGCCAGCACTTCAAACCATTCTTGGTCATTTTTAGCGAAAGTAAATTGGCTACCGTTTACATAGAGCGCACGAGGTAGGCCTCGCTTACCGTCGCAAAGTAACGCTCTAACCCCAGGGGCAGGTGCAAAGCTCATACCCGCGGCTAGGTCGTTTGAAACCTGCTCTAGGTTAACTTCGTTATCTAACGGGTACTCTGGAATACCTTGTTCGCTCATCGCTTCTAATAGAGCAAGGGTAAAATCTTCACCGTTAATTGCGTCAATGAGCTGTTGCTTGAGGGCTGCGATATCGCTTGTGCTCACCAACGCCGGGTTATTTTGGTGTGTACGCCCAATATCAGTAAAACGATAGTTGTGCGCGCCTTTATCTAGCATCATCGCTAAACTCTCTGCTAGCTGAAGGTTGTCCGGAGCGCGATAGCCTACTGAGTAGGTCAAACTATCTTCCACTGTTTCGCCGTCGTGAGGCCAACCTGGCGGCACGTAGATCACATCGCCGGGTTCGACTACAACGTCAATAACTGGGGTAAAACGTTCAATCTGTCGAAGTTTAGGGTGAGGAAAGACCTCTTTATAATCACCAGGTTGACCGACACGCCAACGACGCTTTCCTTTTCCCTGAACAAGAAATACATCGTACTGGTCGATGTGGGCACCAACCCCAGCGCCGTTCGTTGCAAAACTCACCATTAAATCGTCTAAACGCCAGTGAGGAACGAATGAAAAGGGCGATAAAATGGGCGCAACATCTGGCACGTACTTGTCTACACCTTGAACCAACAGTGTCCACTTGCCCTGACAGGCATGGTCAAAGTCAGTAATGGGCCCTTGTTCAACATGCCAGTTTCCCTGTACGTTGCTGATCACTCTTGCATCCACCTCAGATTCCTGTGCGAGCCCGGCAAGGTCGTTTTCATCGATAGGGTCGTCAAAATCTGTGAAAAATTGCTTAATAACCACCGGCTTTTGCTGCCAATAGTGCTTAAGGAAAGTATCGGCATCAAACCCTTTTCCGGCTTGTGCATCAATAAAGTACGAAGTGTCGTTGGTGCGCATGGCGTCTCATTATTTTAGTGTCAGTTTACAGTTTAACGCGAAAAGCGCTAAACGTTGCTATTGCCAGCATTATCAAATATTGATGAACGTATTACCACCTTGCACCTTAAAACGGCGCAATATTACGCGCGTGGTATGGTGTGAAAAAATTACGCGCGAGGTATGGTGTGAAAAAATTACGCGCGAGGTATGGTGTGAAAAATCGTGCGATTGATTAACAAATATGCGCAAGAATACCTTCGGCTTTAGTTTTTAAGTACTTGGGGTAAAGCAATAGGTGGTTGCCATGGAGTAGCGGCCTATTGTGTTCAGGACTTATTAATAATGAGCCGCTTCTATCACACATTGCAATTGTGTTTGGCGCCGTAAACTGCTCTAACATGGCTGCACGGTTAACGGTCGCTCCCCAAATATCAAAATTTCCAAGGCGGCGAGATGATCGCCCTGCAATGACGGAACCTGTCGCTATACCTACACGTAAATAACATGAAGAAGATACCAAAAGTGGATGGCTATTCACTTCGTCTCTGGCTTTACACGCAAAGTGAAATGCCGAGGAAACAGCATCGCGAACAGACCGGCAAAGTGATTCTTTGAGTGAAGCGCGCTGATGAATATTCGTGTTAAAACTGCGGGGAAGAATGTGCTTCGGACGAGCCGAAAACCCAACGGCGATATATTGATCGCCATTAGTTTTTAGTGGGGTTAATTGATGTAGGCGGGCAAATTCGTCGAACTTTTCAAATAGGCCTTCAATAACTCCCATACATGTCATATCGCCATAGTCAGCGGCGAACTGCTGAAAGCCAGAAAGATCGGCAAAAATCACAACCGTATTTTCTACACGCTGTTTGGTAACCCAATTGTTTGTGGGTGGTAACGGTATATCGATAGGTTTGTGCAACGCCATTCGCTCGCCCTGTATTGTTCGATTGGGTATTTTATTTACTGGCATAAAAAAACGCGGTGTTTTACGACCGCGTTTTAGTGTAATGGAAAAGCGTTATGCTTATAACTGATCTACAAGCCTGATTGCATCGCCAATATAGGTCGCCGGAGACAGTGCTTTAAGCTCTGTTTTCGCGGCCTCAGGCATGTCTAGGTTGTCGATAAACTCAGCAATAACGTCTGCATTAACTTTCTTACCGCGGGTAAGCTCCTTAAGCTTCTCATACGGCTTTTCTATGCCGTAACGACGCATTACTGTTTGAATGGGCTCGGCCAGTAGTTCCCAGTTGTTATCGAGTTCGTTAAGCAAGCTTTGCTCGTTAACTTCTAGTTTGCTGATGCCTTTAAGGGTTGCTTGGTAAGCAATTACCGCATAGCCCACACCGACACCTAGATTACGAAGCACTGTGGAATCAGTCAGGTCGCGCTGCCAGCGTGAAATGGGAAGCTTGGCGGCAAGATGGTCAAAGATTGCGTTCGCTAAACCTAAGTTACCTTCTGAGTTTTCAAAGTCGATAGGGTTAACTTTATGCGGCATGGTAGAAGAACCAATTTCACCCGCTACGGTTTTTTGCTTAAAGTGACCCAGTGCAATGTAGCCCCAAACATCACGATCGAAATCGATAAGAATGGTGTTAAAACGAGCGATAGCATCGAACATTTCTGCGATGTAGTCGTGTGGCTCAATTTGCGTAGTAAACGGGTTCCAGGTCAGGCCTAGTGATGTAACGAAGCTTTCTGATACGCCGTGCCAATCAACGTCTTTATACGCTGACAGGTGCGCGTTGTAATTACCCACCGCGCCGTTGATTTTACCAAGCAGCTCAACCTTTGCGATTTGGCTGCGCTGGCGTTTTAAGCGAATGGCTACGTTTGCCATTTCTTTACCCATAGTGGTGGGCGAAGCAGGCTGACCGTGGGTACGTGCCATCATTGGTACGTTTTGATAGCGCTTAGCAAGTTCTACAAGCGCATCAATAAGCTTATCACAGTAAGGAAGAATAACGGTCTCGCGAGCTTCGCGGAGCATTAAACCGTGAGAAAGGTTGTTAATGTCTTCAGACGTGCAAGCAAAGTGGATGAACTCGTTTACCGCTGAAAGCTCACTGTTGTCGGCGACTTTCTCTTTAAGGAAGTATTCAACCGCTTTTACATCGTGGTTGGTAGTGCGCTCAATTTCCTTGATGCGCATAGCATCTTCAACACTAAATTCAGCCACAATGTTGTCAAGTAGTGCATTTGACTTGTCGCTAAAGGCAGGAACTTCTTTAATTTGTTGGTGAGTAGATAGCATTTGTAACCAACGTACTTCTACTTCCACACGGTATTTTAATAAGCCGTATTCACTGAAAATACTGCGTAATTCTACGCTTTTGCCAGCATATCGACCATCGACAGGGGAAATTGCAGTTAACTGACTCAGTTCCACCTTAAGCTCCTCACTAGTTTATTAATCGTAGTGCTTTTACAGCACTGTTAAGAATGTGTTTGCGTTTAAATAATATGTTTCTTCGTTTGCCGCCCATTTGACGCCACATTACAGCAGCGCGTACGCCAGCAAGAAGAAGTGCTCGTACTTTATGCTGTGTAGCGGGTTGGCCTAGATAATCTGGATTGCCTGCCACCTGAATACGGGGGGCTAGTGGGCTGATGATATCGCTGTAAATGCTTGCAAGAGAGGCAACAATTTGCGGGTTTTGAAAGTCGACATGGGCAAGCTGGCGCTGGACGTGTGAAATGCGCTCACCCAGTTCATTCATGGCCTTTGGTTTTCGTGCTAATTTACGCTCTAACCCTAGAATGCTCGCAATGTAGCGGGTTAGCTCGGTATCTTTGGTCGCTTGTTTATCTGACAGTTGTGCAGCAAGCGTCGTATATCCGGTTTTTAGGTTATTAAGCTGGCCGAAAACCTGCTGGGGAGTATCGGGGTCGGTAACCAATATACTCGACAAGCTTGCTTCTAGTGCTTCGTTATCGGCTGAGCCTCGTCGTGCAAGCTGCTGAACAAGTGCAGCTGCTTGACACACCCCGGCGAGGGCAAGGTTATTTTCTATATCGGTATCTAACATCAGCGAATATAACTCTCAATAATACCGCCACCAAGGCATACTTCATCAATATAAAATACCGCAGATTGCCCCGGCGTTACCGCCTTTTGTGGCTCATCAAACATCACTTCAATGGTGTCGTCTTGAGTCGGCGTTATTGTACAAGGGATATCGGCCTGACGATAACGGGTTTTAACTACAGCGCGCATAGGCTCTGTAATCGTTTTTCTATCTACCCAGTGCAGCTGTTTTGCTACCAAGCCTTTAGAGTAAAGGCGAGGGTGGTCGGCACCTTGGCCCACAATAAGCACGTTGCGAGCAACATCTTTATCAACTACATACCAAGGGTCGTCACCGTATTTCGCCAAACCACCAATGTGTAGCCCTTTACGCTGACCTAGTGTGTGGTACATTAAGCCTTCGTGCTGGCCAATTTCTTCACCCTCTGCGGTTTCAATAACCCCAGGTTGAGCGGGAAGGTACCGCGCTAGAAAATCTTTAAACTTGCGCTCGCCGATAAAACAAATCCCTGTAGAGTCTTTCTTATCATGGGTGATAAGGCCTTGCTCTTCAGCAATTTTGCGAACTAATGGCTTTTCGATATCGCCAACCGGGAAAAGGGTTTTAGCAACGTGCTCTTCGCCAAGCGTGTAAAGAAAATAACTTTGGTCTTTGTTGTTATCTAAACCGCGAAGCATCTGCCATTTGCCGTCTACCTCTCTGCGGCGCACGTAGTGACCGGTTGCAATGTAGTCAGCGCCAAGGTCTTCGGCTGCAAACTCCAGAAACGCTTTAAACTTGATTTCTTTGTTACACATGATGTCTGGGTTTGGCGTACGGCCGGCTTTGTATTCCTCTAAGAAATACTCAAACACGTTATCCCAGTATTCAGCAGCAAAATTAATAGTGTGTAGCTCAATACCTAGTTTATCAGCTACCGCCTGCGCATCTTTTAAATCTTCCGCTGCAGCGCAGTATTCATCGTTGTCATCCTCTTCCCAGTTTTTCATGAAAAGGCCTTCAACCTGGTAACCCTGTTGTTGAAGCAGGTAGGCTGAAACAGAAGAATCGACTCCGCCGGACATGCCGACGATTACTTTTTTGCTGGCGTTAGATTCAATATCACTCACTATGGATTGCACACTCATTTGATTAATAAAAATGAAGCCTGTAGTACTAGAAATCAAAGCATTGAGTACGGTTTAAGCTACTTGCCAAGCAAGTGCGCCACATCAAATGGCAACGCTGCCGAAATCAATGGAGAATTTCGTTTAAAGTCTCTACTTTGTAGGCCCGTTTTCGAGGTCGCGGATTTTATCAGAATACGCAGGCTAATTCACATTTAATCCTTATCCACTTTTGCTATTAAATATACGATAGACATCGCGTACCTCGTTCGCGCTTAAATAGTGTGGCCAAGGCTACTAAATTCAAGGTTAAGCAAGCAGGGGAAACCAACTGAGTTACACCAAAAATAAGGCGCTAAAAACAGACGTACTTACCGTTTTCTATGCCGTCAATGGTCCAACTGCCCACGCGATATCTTATTAAGCGTAGTGTAGGGTAGCCCACATGTGCAGTCATTCGTCGAACTTGGCGGTTACGCCCTTCGGTAATAGTAATCGATACCCAACTAGTAGGGATCGACTGCCTAAATCGCACGGGTGGGTTTCTTGGCCAAACTTGAGGCTCGTCCATTGCTTTCACTTTGGCTGGGAGGGTCATACCGTCTTTAAGTTCTACGCCATCCCTTAGCGCCTGCATGGCTTTCTCATGCATGATACCCTCTACTTGAACCCAGTACGTTTTGCTGGTTTTAGCTTTTGGGTTGGCAAGCTTGTGTTGAAGTTTACCGTCATTGGTAAGCACTAATAGACCTTCTGAATCACGGTCTAACCGTCCTGCGGCGTAGACATCGGGAATATCTATATAGTCTTTCAGGGTTTCTCTGCCATCAGCGTCTGTAAACTGGGATAGAACTTGAAAGGGCTTATTGAACAGCACCACTTGAGAGTTTGAAGACATGACTGGTTCGCTTGATTGTTATTGAAAAATACGCGGCAATTCTACGTTAAATGGCGTTGTTTGGCTTTAGAAAAAAACGTTCAGTTAATTTCATTTGCTATTAACTTTGTCGATAAAATCATTGATCTGATGTGTTAAGACAATGGTATGACTTGTAACTCAAACTTTCGACCCTATACTAATGGACGCTCCCATTTTTATAAGAGAGTGCATCTGCATAATTATTAGACAGTTTTGGCAGTGATAAGCCGGCTTGCTTATACATCGTATCTCTAATTAGCGCAAACGTTGCTAGTGTTTGAGGTACATATTGCCAACATAAGGAATTGAATAATATGTGGGGAAGAAAACAGCAAGTGACTACATGCTGATTTAGCATGTGGTGGAAAACATCAAATACGTATCGCATTGACTGTGGGCGCAATACAAATATTGCGGGTTAGTGCGACCTAATGGACTAAAAACGACAGTACCCTGTCGAGAAAATTGAGGTATATAATGACCAAGTCTAAGATCATCTACACGAAGACTGATGAAGCGCCAATGTTGGCGACGTATTCACTTCTTCCTATTATCCAGAAGTTTGCTGCAGCGGCAGATATCGACGTAGAACTAAGCGATATTTCACTTGCTGCGCGTGTTTTGGCAAATTTCCCTGAGTACCTTTCTGAAGAACAAAGAGTGCCAGACGCGTTAGCTGAACTGGGTGAGATGACCCAAGACCCGAACGTTAACATCATCAAGCTTCCAAACATCAGTGCCTCAATTCCTCAGCTTCGTGCAACGATTAAAGAATTAAACGACAAAGGCTTCAATGTACCAGCGTTCCCTGATTCACCTAAAAATGCTGAAGAAGAAAAGATTCGTGAGCGTTATGGTAAAGTATTAGGTAGTGCGGTTAACCCAGTATTGCGTGAAGGTAACTCTGACCGTCGTGCGCCTACTGCTGTTAAAAATTATGCGCGTAAACACCCGCATTCAATGGGTGAGTGGTCTCAAGCATCGCGTTCACACGTTGCGCACATGCGCGGCGGTGACTTCTACTCTGGTGAGAAGTCAGTAACAGTAGAAAAAGACGGCCACGTGAGCATTGAGTTCACCGGCAAAGATGGCAGCAAGAAAACCCTTAAGCCTCGTGTAGATTTGCTTGCTGGCGAAGTGATCGACGGCATGTTCATGAGCAAAAAGGCGCTTTGCGAATTTTTCGAAGAGCAAATTGAAGATGCGAAGAACACTGGCATTCTATTCTCACTACACGTAAAAGCGACCATGATGAAGGTGTCTCACCCCATTGTGTTCGGTCACTGTGTAAAAGTATTCTATAAAGACCTATTCAACAAATGGGGCGACCTGTTTGAAGAGCTAGGTGTTAACCCTAACAATGGTCTTGGTAGCGTTTATGATAAAATCGCAAGCCTACCTGAGAGCCAGCGCTCTGAAATCCAAAAAGACATTAACGCGTGTTATGCCGACCGTCCGCCAATTGCGATGGTTAACTCTGACAAAGGTATTTCGAACCTACACGTACCAAGTGACGTAATTGTAGATGCCTCTATGCCTGCAATGATCCGTAACTCTGGCCAAATGTGGGGTCCAGATGGAAAGGAGCACGACACTAAAGCGGTTATCCCTGAAAGTACATACGCCACTATTTACCAAGAAGTTATCAACTTCTGTAAGACACACGGTGCATTCGATCCAACAACAATGGGTACGGTACCTAACGTTGGTTTGATGGCGCAAAAAGCAGAAGAGTACGGTTCGCACGACAAAACGTTTGAACTAGAAGCTGACGGCACTGTGTCTATTGTTGACCAAGACGGTAACGTTCTTATCTCTCACGATGTTGAAGAAGGTGACATCTGGCGTATGTGTCAGGTGAAAGATGCACCTATTCAGGATTGGGTTAAGCTAGCGGTGACTCGTTCACGTCAATCGGGTATGCCTGCAGTATTCTGGCTAGATGACGAGCGTGCTCACGATGCGCAACTTATCAAGAAAGTTGAAAAGTACCTTCAAGACCATGATACGAACGGTTTAGACATTCAAATTATGTCTCCTGTACGCGCTATTCGCTACAGCATGGAACGTGCGCTTCGCGGTTTAGACACTATTTCAGTAACAGGTAACGTACTTCGTGATTACCTAACTGACCTATTCCCAATTCTCGAGCTTGGTACTAGTGCAAAAATGCTATCAATTGTTCCATTGATGGCGGGCGGCGGTCTTTACGAAACTGGTGCGGGTGGTAGTGCGCCTAAGCACGTTCAACAGTTTGTTGAAGAAGGTCACTTGCGCTGGGACTCGCTAGGTGAATTTCTGGCACTAGCGGTATCGCTAGAAGATGTTGCTATCAAGCACAGTAACACCAAAGCAAAAGTTATAGCTACAGCCCTTGATAAAGCGACGGAGAAGTTGCTTAACAATGGTAAGTCTCCGCTACGTAAAGCGGGCCAGCTAGACAACCGTGGTAGCCATGTTTACCTGGGTCTATACTGGGCTGAAGAAGTAGCGAACCAAACTGAAGATGCAGATCTTGCAGCGCAGTTTAAGCCAGTTTATGAAGAGCTATCAGCGAAAATTGATGATATCTTGGCTGAGATTGATGCGACTCAAGGCAGTGCACAAGAAATTGGCGGTTACTACTACCCAGACGAAGATAAGCTTTTTGCAACGATGTCTCCAAGTAAGACACTTAAAACTATTCTTGGCGCTTAATTACAATTTTCTCAGTTGATCGTATGACGTCTTAACGTTCAACTGTGATGACGTAATAAATAGCGTTATATGAACATTAAAAAGCCCGTTCACTGAAGTGAGCGGGCTTTTTTTTAACCTTCAAAGGCACGTTAACGTGCTTACGTGTTTAGCATACAAATGGTAAAACTTGGCGTTGCTTACATGTATCGAAAAGGGAAGGCTATTTTTTAAAGGAATTGTTTTAAGAGGTTGATTTTAAAGGAGTTGTTTTTAAAGGGCTGGGTTTAAGGAATTGGGCTTGAGTGCTTGTACTAAGCAGGGTATTACTTTGAAGGTATCGTTTGGGTAAGCGTGCAGATAACGTAGCGCGCCGCTAATTACTCAAATGCTAACGCAAAAATTGAAAAACGTGCTCACATAGAAGTTAACACAAAAGCTCAGATAATAATCGACACAATTATCCACACAGGCGCGAATGTACGCCTTTGCGTTTTATAAATGGCATAAAAAGCAAAAGCCTGACGGCAAGGTCAGGCTTTATAAATTCTTTTTACTAACGCTCTGGTTCTTCTTTGAAGCCAATGTTCTCAGCGTGTAGCCCTTTAGGGCCTTGCTGTACTTCGAACGTCACTTCTTGTCCCGCTTTTAGCGAACGGTAGCCTTCCATTTGAATCGTAGAGTAATGCGCGAAAATATCTTCGCCGCCGTCCTCAGGAACGATAAATCCAAAACCCTTTGCGTTGTTAAACCATTTAACTTTGCCAACCGCCATACTTCGACTTCCTCTTAATCCTTGAACTCACGAGTATATGCCCCCATTATAGATCCGGAGACAGGGTGGAAAGAGTATTGAATGTAACTAATATGAAGTTATAAATAGTTATCACTGTGCAATACCCAACACCACAATACAAAATGTAGATTTTTTAACCATATTATGTCAAGGGATAATGTGAATAAATTTATCCAAAAGTTTGTACACATATATCCCAGATAACCACTATTATTAAGTTATGAGTAAAGACAACGCTATTAGTATCGAAAAGGAAAAACAAAAAGACGCGCAGCGACAAAAGCCGCAGCCGCCTCCCATGTATAAAGTGTTGTTGAACAATGACGACTACACGCCAATGGATTTTGTCATTGAAGTACTCATGCAGTTTTTCAATATGGACGCTGAGAAAGCCAACCAACTTATGCTAACCGTTCATTATCAAGGAAAAGCCGTGTGTGGCATTTTTACTGCTGAGATAGCAGAGACAAAAGTGATGCAGGTTAATCAGTACGCACGCAAGCATCAACACCCGTTGATGTGCACGATGGAGCAAGCATAAGGTTTTTTGTAGAGGGCGAGCGATATGTTAAATAAAGAATTAGAACAAACGTTGAATGACGCGTTTGTATTTGCCAGAGAGCACCGTCATGAGTTTATGACGGTTGAGCACTTGTTGTTGGCATTGCTTGATAACTCAGCTGCTCGCGATGCGCTCAAGGCATGTGGTGCCGATATAGAGGCAATTAAAAGCGAATTATTGTCTTTCGTGAAAGATACCACACCACTCATTTTAGACGACCAGTTGAACGAGCGGGAAACCCAGCCTACGTTAGGTTTTCAACGTGTGTTACAACGGGCGGTCTTCCACGTACAGTCGTCGGGTAAAGACGAAGTAACGGGCGCAAATGTGTTGGTTGCAATCTTCAGTGAGCAAGAGTCTCAGGCGGTATATATCCTCAAAAAAGCGGATGTTACCCGGTTAGACGTAGTGAACTTTATTAGTCATGGCGTGAGTAAAGCCGATGACGATGATCCAGTTAACCCGGAAACTGCAGAAGAGAGCGAGTCGGGAGAAGAGGGCGGTTCGGCGTTAAGTAAGTACGCGACTGACCTGAACAAACATGCCAAAGATGGAAAAATTGACCCACTCATTGGCCGCGATTCTGAAGTAGAGCGAACTATTCAAATCCTATGCCGTCGTCGTAAGAACAACCCGTTACTTGTGGGTGAGGCCGGCGTGGGTAAAACCGCTATTGCCGAAGGGTTAGCTTATCGCATCGTGAACGAAGACGTGCCTGATGTTATTGCGGAAAGTACGGTGTATTCACTGGACTTAGGTGGGCTGCTGGCGGGGACTAAGTACCGCGGTGACTTCGAAAAGCGTTTAAAAGCGATTTTAAAAGAATTAGGCAAAGACAAGCACGCGATTTTATTTATTGATGAAATCCACACTATTATTGGCGCAGGTGCTGCATCTGGCGGTGTAATGGACGCGTCTAACTTGCTTAAGCCTAAGCTTTCTAGCGGTGAACTTCGCTGTATAGGGTCTACCACATATCAAGAATACCAAGGTATTTTCGAAAAAGACCGTGCGCTGGCCCGTCGCTTCCAAAAAGTTGATATCACAGAACCGAGTGTAAGCGATACGACCAAGATATTGCTTGGGCTCAAGAGTCGCTATGAAGAGCACCACAACGTGCGCTTTACGCAAAAAGCGATTCAGGCGGCAGCTGAACTGTCGGCCAAATACATTAATGAGCGTCACCTTCCAGATAAGGCCATTGACGTGATGGACGAAGCCGGTGCAAGTCAACGCTTGCTACCGCCTTCAAAACGCAAAAAGACTATCAATGTAGGAGACATAGAGCAAATCATTGCAAAAATGGCGCGTATTCCTGAGAAGTCTGTGTCAGCCTCTGACAAAGAAGTGCTTAAGAACCTAGGTCGCAACCTTAAAATGGTTGTTTTTGGCCAAGACAAAGCGATAGAGACGCTTAACGACGCTATTTTGCTGTCGCGTTCAGGCCTAGGCGCCGAAGCCAAACCAATTGGTAGTTTCTTGTTTGCTGGCCCTACGGGTGTCGGTAAAACTGAAGTAACTCAGCAACTGGCGAAGATCATGGGCGTTGAATTAGTGCGCTTCGATATGTCTGAATACATGGAGCGTCATGCGGTAAGCCGCTTAATTGGTGCTCCTCCTGGTTATGTGGGCTTCGACCAAGGCGGTCTATTAACAGACGCGGTGATTAAAAACCCATACTCTGTGGTGCTTCTAGATGAAATTGAGAAGGCGCATAGCGACATCTACAATATTCTTCTTCAAGTGATGGATCATGGTACGTTAACTGATAACAACGGCCGCAAAGTGGACTTTAGAAATGTTGTACTTGTAATGACCACCAACGCTGGTGTGCAGGAAACGGTGCGCAAGTCTATTGGCTTTAAGCAGCAAGACCACAGCCATGATGCATTGTCGGAAATTAATAAGGTATTTACCCCTGAATTCAGAAACCGTTTAGATGGCATTATTTGGTTTAATCATCTGGACCCTGAAATCATCTTGCAAGTGGTCGATAAGTTTATCATTGAGCTTCAAGCGCAGCTTGACGTGAAAGGTGTTTCACTTGAGGTAACCAGTGATGCTCGTGCTTACATGGCCGACAAGGGTTATGACAAAGCGATGGGTGCACGACCAATGGCACGTGTCATCAAAGACGATCTGAAGAAAGAGTTGGCTAATGAGCTGTTATTTGGTGAGTTGTCTAAAGGCGGCAATGTGAAAGTAGACTGTGTAGAAGATAAATTAACCTTCGAATACACAGGTGTAGGCGCCACGTCTGAAGAAGCTGAGCCTAGTTAGCGATAGCTTTAGAAAAGTACCCGAAGGATGGCGGTAGGTCGTCTTCGGAGTGCTTTGGCGTTTATCTACAATAGCGAAGCATTGTAAGTAAATGCGAAACAGCATTAATGAGTCAGCAACAGATATGAAAAAGCCCGATTATATCGGGCTTTTTTATGCGTTACCGCTTAAATGGCTCATTATCTTGCGCGATAAATGATTCGACCTTTAGTCAAATCGTATGGAGTCATCTCAACGGTGACCTTATCGCCAGTAAGAATACGGATATAGTTCTTGCGCATTTTACCAGAGATGTGTGCAGTCACTACGTGACCGTTTTCTAGTTCAACACGGAACATAGTGTTAGGTAGCGTGTCCAACACAGTACCTTCCATTTCAATACAATCTTCTTTTGCCATGTAAAGCAGTTACCTCAGTAATTCAAAATTTTTGCCGCGCAGACCTTACCCAATCTTGGGTACGGTGTAAAGCAATTAAGTGTGTATTTTACTACTTTTACTAAATAGATGCCATTCATTGTCACTAAACTGCTCAAACGGCAAGAATTTATGCTTGTAAGACATTTTTTGACAACCATCAACGTAATAGCCCAAATACACGTAGCGGTGACCTAAACGCTTAGCCTGTTCAATCTGCATCAAAATCATCCATGTGCCTAAAGACGCTGGACTATAGTCAGGGTCAAAAAATGTATACAGCGCCGAAAGCGCGCTCATGTTTTTATTGGCATCAATAATATCAGTGACAGCCACAGCAATAAGTTTTTCGCCGTGGTAGGCCTCAAGATAATGGGTAGTCATCCATTCGCTTTGTACGAAGTTATCGAACTGGGTTTTCGACGGGGGGTACATGCTGCCATCAGCATGACGCTCAGTAATATAGCGCTCGTACAGCGGATAGTAATCGTCACGGGTTTTATCGACTAGCCTGACGCTAAAGTTCTGATTACTTTTTAGCAGACGCTTTTGACTGCGAGAGGGGGTAAACTCGTAAACGGGGATCCTTACCGATTTGCACGCTTTACAGGCAGGGCAGTGAGGGCGATATATTTGTTCACCACTGCGTCTGAACCCTACTTGAATAAGCTGCGAATAATGCCACTGCTGAGAATTGTTATTTTCAGCATAAACTAACAGTTGCTCCTGCTGTTCAGGCAAATAGCTACATGAAAACGATTGGGTTATACCAAACTTCACGGTGTAATCACTCTTGGCTTCCAACGGGCTAGGTAGTCTTCGTGAAGCCTACCGTCATCTGTTAAAGTGTGGTTGTTGTTTTCCAATTTTTCAATAAAGTCTTCCCTTGAGAGGGTTTTAGCACCTAATGAAGAAAGGTGGTCAGTGGGCAATTGGCAATCGATAAACGCCATATCGTAAGCTTTCATATGCTCAACTAGCGCCAGCATAGCTAGCTTTGACGTGTTACTTTCACGGTGAAACATAGACTCACCGCAATAGACTTTACCAATACCAACGCCGTATAGGCCACCTACTAACTCGTCGTCATGCCATACCTCAACAGAATGGGCAAGACCTAAACCATTAAGCTGCTTGTATGCGGCTATCATATCTTCAGTTATCCAAGTCTCATCTGAAAAATCACCCGTGTTCGGGTTCTTGCGAGGTATTGTGGAGCAGGCGTTTATAACGCGGTCAAATGCGTGATTTATCGTTACCGTGTATTTCTGTTTGCGAGCCAATTTTTTAAGGCTTTTTGACGGAACAAACTCGTTAAGCTCGATGATTGCCCGAGGGTTCGGTGACCACCAAAGTAGCGGTTCATCATCACTAAACCACGGAAATATGCCTTGGGAGTATGCGGAAAATAAGCGAGCAGGACTTAAATCGCCGCCGAAGGCAAGTAAACCGTTTGGGTCTTCTAACGCGGTATCAACAGGCGGGAAGGGCGCGCCTTCTTCAATATAATGTAACGCTATCATAAGTAAAAAAGCCCCACAGTAACGTAGGGCTTTCAAATAAGGTACTTAACCTTGTTCTGGCATAATACCGTCAAGGTATTTTTCAGCATCAAGGGCGGCCATGCAGCCTGTGCCCGCTGAAGTGATTGCCTGACGGTAGATGTGATCGCTTACGTCACCCGCTGCGAATACACCTTCAACGCTGGTTTGTGTCGCGTTACCATTCGTACCGCTGTTCACTGTAATGTAGCCATCTTTCATTTCAAGCTGACCATCAAAAATATCGGTATTTGGTTTGTGACCGATAGCAATGAACAGACCCATTACGTCTAGCTCTTCGGTTGCATCACCTTCGGTTTCCTTGATACGTATCTTGGTAACGCCCATTTCGTCGCCTAGCACTTCATCAAGGGTACGATTTAGGTGTAACACAACATTACCGTTCTCTGCTTTCTCACGAAGACGTTGCTCAAGTATTTTTTCACTTCTGAAGCTGTCTCTTCTATGAATAACGTGAACTTCAGAGGCAATATTAGAAAGGTAAAGCGCTTCTTCAACGGCCGTGTTACCGCCACCAACAACCGCTACTTTTTGATTGCGGTAGAAGAACCCATCACATGTTGCACACGCTGATACGCCTTTACCCATAAACGCTTGCTCTGACTCTAAGCCCAGGTATTTCGCAGAGGCACCTGTTGCAATAATTAGTGCATCACAAGTGTAGGTGCCGCTATCGCCGTAAAGGGTATAAGGGCGCTTAGTCAGATCTGTTTTGTTGATATGATCAAAAATAATCTCGGTATCAAACTTTTCCGCGTGCTTTTGCATACGAACCATGAGATCTGGGCCAGTAAGACCTTCAGGGTCGCCAGGCCAGTTTTCTACTTCTGTTGTGGTAGTAAGCTGTCCGCCTTGTTGAATACCAGTTAAAAGTACAGGTTCAAGGTTAGCGCGTGCAGCATAAACCGCCGCTGAGTAACCTGCTGGGCCAGAACCCAAGATAAGTAGACGGACGTGTCTGCTTTCTGCCATTTTCCTCTCCAAATATTTCGCCCGAATCGGGCTACTTATACAAATTCTCTTAGAAAGCTAGGTAGGGGCGAAAATTATTAAATCAAGCACAACACCTAGTTACTTTTTATTATGGTTGTTAGCCAGCGGGAAATTGCAGTGAACTATCACATCAAAAGTTTAAAGGCCGTGATAAGAACGTAGTACTGCACATCGCTAGGACTCTAATGCGTATGATGCCCGTAAGCTGAGAAAATGTCACTTAAAGATAGCCAATGCTTATACCATTTAATTATTAAATGAATGAGATAAAGCTTGAATCCAAGGCGTTAGCGCCCATATATATTGGGAAATAAGCCACTCAAAAAGGGGTAAACCTTGGTTATTTTTTCTCAGACTTTGCTATCTTCCATTACGTTAAATTGAGGCAACTAAACTAAAGATGCGACCAAATTTGCTGCTACATCGTATATACTTGACGTAGTGTGAAGGCTTAGCGTAACCAAATGCCAATGTATATGAGCAATCAGCTATACGGTGCAGCAAGTTAATATGAAAACGCTAGAGTTGGTCAAATAGTTAGATGAAAGAGGTGGGCCATGTCTCAATCAGTAGTGACAATGTTGAAAAACGGTCAGCAGTACATGAAGACGTGGCCTGTTAGAAAAGAGCTTTACGCTTTTTTCCCAGAGTGCCGTGTGGTTGCTGCAACCAAATTTGCGATTAAGACCATGCCTCCGGTTGCTATGGTTTCCTGTGCGCTTTTATTTCAGAATTTAGGCGCTGACTATTTACCCCAGACCATCGCTATAGGTGCATTTTTTCTAAGTTTACCCATGCAAGGGTTACTTTGGCTTGGTCATCGTTCAGATCAATACCTTCCGCCGCAGCTAAAAAGTTGGTATCAAGAGATTCACGCTAAAATGCGCGCCCAAGGGGTGAATATTGCTAGTGCTAAGGCTAAACCAAAATACAAAGAGCTAGCGCAACTTCTCAAGACAGCGTTTGACGATTTAGACAGCGTATTTACTAAACACTGGTTTAATTAGTCGAAAGCACGTAATGGCAAAGCAATATTAATAGCCTTGTGTTTCCAAATTTACCCCAATTAGGCTGCTCTAAGCAAGGCGCTGCATTTCTTACACTTATACTGGGCACCTTTTAAAATATTATTATGCCTGCGCGTACTTAACGCATAAGTGTCACAATCACATTTATAGCTAAAAGAGCGGCTTACGCGCTTTACATCAAACTGATGCGTTGCACTTGGGGAGCAGTCAAACACCCCCCGCATCACCGATTGCCATTCTTTCCCGTGGGGTTGAACCCTTGCGAACAATATCCATACTAGCAGGTGACTCACTTCGTGTGGCACCACCTCCCGTATAAATACCTCGCTATTTTCTTTGTATAAAATAGGGTGGAAGTTAAGGCGGTTTTGTTGCAAAAATGCGGTACCCGCGTTTTTACCGGAACGTCTGAATGTAATGGCGGGGCGTTCGAAAGAACGAGAAAAATAGTGCTCCGCTTTATCATAGCAACGAAAAACAGCGTCGGTAATCACACGACGCTGTTCTTGGGTTAAGTCATTTGAAGCGATCTTACTGCCTCTTTGTTAAGAAAGTTTTTCTTGCTTGCCCGTTATTCAACGTCGCAGGGTAAGCAAAGAACATAAGTGCCTTTCGGATCGTTAAGTTGGTTTACCAAGTTAAACTCTTTCAGTACACGCTTAAACTCGTTAACCAGTGCAGTATCTGCATTCGCAAACTGCCATTTGCCGACAAATGTCATTGCTTGTCCAAAAAATTCTTTCCAGAATATTTCCTGAGCGGTTAATGTACGCTTTACGTAAAACGTATCGTAATTTTCTAGTTCAGCCATTTCGGCTGCAGCAACAACCGCATCGTCAAGGGTACCTAATTCATCAACTAGCCCCAAGTTAATCGCATCGTCACCAATCCACACGCGACCTTGCGCTACACTGTCTACTTGATCAATTGGCATATCACGTGCGTTAGAGACAAGCGACAGAAAGTTACCATAGGTGTTTTCCACATTGCGCTGAAGAATCTGACCAAACTCTGGTGCTAACGGGCGAACCGTTGAAAAACCAGCAAGCTCAGTGGATGCGACGCCATCGCTATGAATGCCTAAATAATCCAGTGAATTTTCGTAGGTCATAAACATACCAAATACACCGATAGAGCCCGTTATTGTGCTCGGGCTTGCGATAATTTTATCTGCGCTTGCCGCAATCCAATAACCACCAGACGCCGCGTAAGTGCTCATTGATGCAATAACCGGCTTGCCCGCCTGTTGAAGCTGAAGTACTTCTTGACGGATAACCTCAGATGCAAATGCACTACCGCCAGGAGAGTCTATCTGTAGTACCACTGCTTTTACGTTGTCATTTAATCGCGCTTTTCTTAACAGACGTGCTGTGCTGTCGCCGCCTATAGTGCCAGCTTTTTGATCGCCGTCTAAAATCGTTCCTTTGGCAACAACAATAGCGACTTTATCCATATCAGATTCAATGGCCGGCATGGTCGGATTAATCACCTTAAGGTAGGTATTAAATGACGTTAAATTCACGCCGAGTTTATTGTCGTCTTCGCCCACTATGTCGATAAGTTCAAGCCTGACTTCTTCTCGTGTTTTTAACGCATCTACCCAATTGTTTTGCAGGGCATATTGAGCAAAGTCGCCGCCGGCGGCTTCAAACTTAGCCAAAAGCCCTTCAAGGGTTTCATCAAAATTAGCTTCATCAATGCCGCGGGCTGCTGAAACGTCAGCCTTGTATTGAGCCCAATAGCCATCTAACCACTGCTTTTCTGCTTCTTTGGCTTCCTGTGACATGTCGTTGCGCATGAGTGGCTCAACCGCTGATTTATAGGTGCCCACACGGAAAATATGTGTGGTAACCTTCAGCTTTTCCAGCATGTCTTTAAAGTACATACCGAAGCGACCATACCCTTCAAACATCAACCCTCCCATTGGGTTTAGATAAATGTTGTCAGCATGGGCTGCTAAGTAATACTGGTCCTGTGAGAAGTAATCGCCAATAGCGTATACCGGCTTTTCCGATTCTTTAAACCCGTCAATAGCTTTCGCTACGGCGCGAAGTTTATCTAAACCACCGCCTGTAAAGCCTTGCAAATCTAACACCAGAGCTTTAATACGGCGGTCTTTTTGGGCGTTCTCTAGCACTTTTACCACGTCGCGAACAAGCACTTCTGGGTTTTCAGGTTCACTGCCTAGCGATTCCTGTAAAAACTGCTCGAAGGGATCAACGCTTTCTTTTTCAATGACCAACTTGCCGTTAAGCGTTAGAAAAAGTGCACTGCCTTTATTTACCGTTAGTTGCTCGTTGTCCTGACCAGCTATAGCAACAATCAATCCAACAAAAATAACAATGAAAATAAGATTAAAGAAAAGTTTGCGGGTGAAGTTAAGCACCGTCCACAAGCCAATAAACAAGGATTTGGTCCAATTTCCTTTGGCTGCCATTTGATCACTACCTTTTTTGAATTAACTAATCAGAGCAAGACCAGTCAGGGGTATCTTGCTCAATATACTGCATTACATTATGTTACCTAAAACGTATAAGATCGCGAACTTAATTGTAATTTTTTGTGTGCAGCCATTCGATTTACCTTAATCAATAGGGACAATTAGCCACGAGAACAATAATTTCGCTATTAAACTGCCGTTAACGCGTTTTAGTGTCTTCCTCTAGCCACCTTTTAATAAGATGCGCTATACGCGTGTGATCGTCTTCACTCATACTCATTAAAAACTTGCCGTTGCGCTCCTTGTACCGGGCTTTTTGCTGGCCTTTTTGCATTATTCGTGAGAACGGTGAAGGCGCATTCTTGTGCGATGAAATTTTTTTCATACTGCTCCGTTCTTATTCTGAAATATTGAAAAAGGCAAAACGATGATAAAAATTTACCAACAGTTTGTAGCACGACTACAGTTAGCCAACGGCATTCCGCTATTTTTGTTACGCTTATATTTAGCACCGGTAATGATACAAGCTGGTTGGAATAAAGCATCTAGTTTTGACAGCATTGTAGACTGGTTTGGAAATGAGGATTACGGTTTAGGCTTGCCTATACCATTTGTAATGGCATTTTTGGCCACCGCCGCTGAACTGGTTGGGGGTGTACTGTTATTATTTGGGGCATTAACTCGCCTAGTCAGTATCCCGTTAATAATCACTATGGTCGTTGCTATGGTTAGTGTACATGCTGATAATGGCTGGTTGGCTATTGCTGACGCGTCGTCTTGGCTTGCTGACGGTACTATCGTGCTTAATGAAAGTGTTATGGCTGCGCCCGAAAAACTATCGGCTGCGAAATCACTATTACAAAACCATGGCCATTACGAATGGTTAACGTCAAGCGGCAACTTTGTGGTGCTGAATAACGGTATTGAATTTGCTGCGACGTATTTCGTTATGCTATTGGTTCTGTTTGTATATGGCGGAGGACGGTTTTTAAGCGTCGATTATTACTTTAAACAATTTTTTGCGCCTAAAATGCCTTTATAGTACAAGCAATACAGCGCTGGATTAACGCGCTAAAAGACCGGATATTTCTGGTCTTTTTTGTTTATGGACCGTAGGATCTAGCATACAACCAACCATACCGCTTTTACGGGTATGCTTTTAGGTAACTAGAGACTTTTAACGCTCTAGATTACGCACGAATTTGATATGTAGGGACGTAGATGGACGCTTTAACATTGTTACTTAACAGAAGTTCTCAGCCGCGTTTAGAAGCGCCAGCACCAAGTGGTGATGCACTTGAAAATATTATGCAGGCTGCTCTGCGCGCACCTGATCATGCGTGTCTAACACCATGGCGTTTTATTGTATGTACGGGAAAGGGGTTAGATAAGCTAGGTGCATTGTATGAAAAGTCGGCTATCGAAAACGGTAAGCCACAAAAAGACATAGAAAGGGCAGTGCATCTTCCGCATCGCGCGCCCATGGTCGTTGTTGCAATTGCAAAGCATATTGAACATGAAAAAGTGCCAAGAGTTGAGCAAATCGCTTCGGCCAGCTGTGGCGTTATGGCCATGCAAATGGCGGCAGTTGCGCAGGGCTTTAACGGTATGTGGCGCACAGGCAATTATGCGCAATGCGAAACGGTAAGGAATGGTTTAGGTCTTAGCGAAGACGATGAGCTGGTTGGATTCTTGTATCTTGGCACGCCGGCCTTCGAACCTGCGCCTAAGCCGCAGAGAAATAGTGGCGACTATTTCGAATTTTGGCAGTAAATTGGCGCGTTCGTGGGTTGCTAAACGCTAAAAGGTCTACAAGCGTTTACGCAAAAGCAAATGCGAGTAGACCTTTAGACGTCACATAATTCTAATATGTGACGTCTACGTTATAGCCTGCGAACTTTCTGATATTGATAACGCGGTCGCCATCTAACATCCAATATTGGCCTTTAATACCTGTTAGTACGCCAGAAAACGACGGTGTCTTATCTAAGTTTAACGACTTAATTTTCACCGGGTAGTCTTCTACAGGGTAATGAATATCGTGAATAGGCGTACTCACTTCCGACACCGCTTGCAGTCCTTTTTCTTGTTTCAACGCCGCTAAGTCGTTTTCAATCTTTTCCATTAGCTCCGTTTTGACTTGCTCAAGGTCCACCTCTTCTGGTTTCCCCTTTAGCATAGTGCGCCAGTTTGTTTTATCGGCAATGTGGTCTTTACACAAGGTTTCAACTTGCCCACTTGTTAGTCTATCTGGCACGCGTAACATAACGGTTGCCTGGGTAGCGCCTTGATCCATCCATCGCGTCGACACGCCATCAGTTACCATTCGGGTAATTCCAACTTTCACCGTACCGGTATTAGCAAGATAAACAAAATGGTCGCTGAAGCAGTGTTCTTCTCCCCATTCGGGTTCTCTACATGTACCTTCGTGATAGTGGCATTTCTCAGGCTTGATAATACAACTGTCGCACTGCGCCAAGGAAATTAAGCAAGGGTAGCAATAACCTTGGTTAAAACTTTTCTTGGTTTTACGATTACAGTGCACACAGTTAATGTCACCCGAGAAGGTTACTGTTACTTCTTTACCTATTAGGCTGTTAATATCTAAAAACTCGTCACCGATAGGGAGTGTATAGCGTACTGTATTGTCTTCATCGGCAGCGGTGCGCATTTTTCGCAGCATACCTGAATATGTTGTTGTCACTTTTAAAACCTTATTTTTTAAAACGTTGTCGTTTTAGTGCCTGCCAACGCAAACGTTGCGGGTATTGTATGTTAATCGCTTAACTCGCCGCGCAAGTTTTGTGTAAGCAGTTGACTGATTTTTTCAAACGCAAGCCCTTTGCTTAACAAGTAATGTAATTTAGCGAGGGCGGCCTCTGGCGTCATATCACTACCCGATAATACGCCAACTTCTTGTAGGCCGTGCCCGGTCGCATAGCCGCCCATGTTTACGCGCCCGCGCATGCATTGCGTACAGTTTAAAACAGGGATTTCACGGGCTTTCGCGTATTTAAGTTGCGCGATAAGTTCAGGGTTTTGCGGCGCATTGCCTACACCATAACTTAGCAATATAAGCGCGTTTACGGGTTGCTGAAGCGTGTTTTTAATTACCTCAGGGGCAATACCTGGGTATAAGCTTACCATGCCAATAGGCTGGGC
Organism: Alteromonas infernus; assembly: GCF_902705815.1. Lineage (NCBI taxonomy): Bacteria > Pseudomonadati > Pseudomonadota > Gammaproteobacteria > Alteromonadales > Alteromonadaceae > Alteromonas > Alteromonas infernus. The sequence goes on along the minus strand of NZ_CACSIG010000018.1, from coordinate 47,831 downwards.
CTTTACGCTAGATACCGTTAAGGTATTGTTAGGTGTTTCTGCCAAGGTACCTGCTTTAATGCGAATATTGATCCCCGCTTCAAGTAACGGAGGGAAGTTAGGGGAATCAAAAGCACTAAATCCGTCGGCATCAACTTTTCGGCTGCGATTACCTCGAAGCAAACGGTTATTAAAAAACAGTCCTACTTCTGCAATCGGGTAGTTTGCCGCCACAAATAAGGCATTTAACAGGTTTACCTGACCATCTGAACGCAGTTCTGCTAACGGAATTTGTGAACCGGTAACAATCACAGGCTTCGTTAAGTCTTCTAACATAAAACTTAGCGCTGAAGCCGTGTATGCCATGGTATCTGTACCGTGCAAAATAATGAAGCCATCATACTTGTCGTAGTTATCGGCAATGTCATCGGCGATACGCTGCCAATCTGACGGATCCATATCTGATGAATCGATTAAATTATCATATTCATGCAAGGTAAAAAGGGGCATTTCAGAGCGGTGAAACTCAGGCATCTTTTTTAGTGTTTCAGTTAAGAAGCCAGCAGCGGGTACGTAACCTTGTTTAGAGGGTTTCATACCAATGGTGCCGCCTGTATAGGCAATGTAAATATGTTTGCGCATGAAATGACCTCACCCCTGTTTTTTGGGGGGTGTTTAAGGAGTTAAGCTACAATTCGCGCATTCTAACAATACCTACGGGTTTGTCACCCGTAATTATTTAGCAAGCAAAGGGCATAGCAAGAATTGCTGCTTATAAATATAACGGCTAGCGAATTCTACTGCCGATGTCGTTTTATAAGTGCACGATAAAACGTTAAAAGGCGGAAAATGAGCACAAAAAAAAGCGATGAAATCATCGCTTTTTAAAATCTGCAGTGCGTATTGGTAACGTATTTCAATTAATGAAATGGCGTTGACATTATTTAACTTCTTTACCCGCCGCCTGTTGGTCAGCATGGTAACTTGAACGAACCATGGGGCCGCACGCTGCATGAGTAAAGCCGATCTCTTTGGCGTAATCGCCTAGCGCATCAAACTCTTTAGGGTGCACATAGCGTTTTACTGGGTAGTGGTGGCGGCTAGGCTGAAGGTACTGACCGAGTGTCAGCATATCAACATCATGAGCGCGCAGATCATCAAGTACCCCTTGAATCTCTTCGTTCTCTTCACCCATGCCCATCATTAAGCCCGACTTTGTCATTACGTCAGGATGTTGCGCTTTAAACTTCTTAAGCAAGTCTAATGACCACTGGTAATTTGCACCTGGACGACATTCTCGGTATAGGCGAGGAATGGTCTCAAGGTTGTGGTTAAACACATCAGGTACGCCGTTTTTGAAAATCTCCAACGCTCGGTCCATACGGCCACGGAAGTCTGGCACTAATACTTCAATGGTTGTCGTTGGGCTGTGTTCGCGAATAGCATTAATGCAATCTACGAAGTGCTGGGCTCCACCGTCGCGAAGATCATCGCGGTCAACAGACGTAATAACCACGTAGCGCAAGTTCATTTCTGCAATCGTTTTAGCGAGCTTCTCTGGCTCCTCTGCACTTGGAGGCAAAGGCTTACCGTGAGCTACGTCACAGAAAGGACAACGGCGGGTACAAATATCACCTAATATCATAAAGGTGGCCGTACCGTGGTTGAAACACTCGGCTAGGTTAGGGCAGCTTGCTTCTTCACATACCGAGTGAAGATTATTTTTGCGAAGTGTTTTCTTGATGTGATCAATTTTCTCGGTAGTACGAGGCAATTTGATTTTTATCCACTCCGGCTTGCGCAGCATTTCTTCCTTTTCTGTAGGAATAATGGTGACGGGAATATGTTTTACTTTTTCATCATCACGGAGTTTTACCCCCGCTTGAGGTCGTGCGTTACTCATCAAAACCTTCTTTATATATTGGCTGTGCAATGGAAAGCGCTTCTAGCAACAAATGCGTTAATTCATTACCAGCGGTTTCAAGCGTATTTGGGCCGTTAAGGCGCGCGGTATCTATCATTTCCATACCGGCATAACCACATGGGTTAATACGCTGAAACGGTGATAGGTCCATAATAACATTTAAAGCCAATCCGTGAAACGAGCAGCCATTACGTATTCTTAAACCAAGAGAGCACACTTTCTTTTCGTCCACGTACACGCCAGGCGCATCGGGCTTTGGATAGGCTTTTACACCGTACTTTGCGAGAAGTCCGACCACAGATTCTTCCATCGCTGTAACGAGGTGACGAACGCCAAGTTTTCTTCGCTTGATATTAAGCAATAAATAAATGACCTGTTGGCCCGGGCCGTGATAGGTGACTTGGCCGCCACGGTCTACTTGCACAACGGGAATATCGCCGGGCATAAGGATATGCTCAGCTTTCCCCGCTTGTCCTTGAGTAAAAACAGCGTCATGCTCGACTAGCCAAATCTCGTCTTGGGTGTGCTGGTCACGCTCATCGGTAAAGCGTTTCATTGCCTCGAAAACAGGCTCATATGGCTGACGGCCTAGTTGGCGTACTACAACACCATTCGCTTCAGGCTGAATCGGCTGGTCACTCACTTATAGTACAACCCTAACAAGCTCAAGTTTGGCTAATTCTGTGTAGATGGTTTCCATATGCTCTTTACTGGTTACACGTACACTTATTGAAACCGAGTGGTAAGTACCTTTACTACTTGGTTTAACTGCCGGGGAATAATCGCCAGGCGCGTGCTGTTGAAGACAGCTTACTACCTGTTCTGGTAGGTCTTCGTGTGCTACGCCCATTACTTTAAATGTTTGGTTTGTTGGAAAATCTAGTAGTTCGTCGAAACGGGTATCCATGCGATATCCTTGGTACTTAAAATATCATATAAAAAAACGGCCAGATTGTAACAAATCTGGCCGCTTCACAACTAGCTTTTTAATCACTCGCTTTTTAAAGCGTAGTCATCTATTTGCTTTTACTCGTCGTCAAAGCCTAGCTGAAGCATAATGTAGTCTTTGGCGCGGTTGAAGAAGCTACCTTCTTTTACTTCTTGAAGGGTTACCAGTGGGTAACTTGCCACGTCTTCACCTTCTAGCTGTAGGTATAGCTTACCGACTACTTGACCTTTAGCTAGCGGGGCTTCCAGTTTGTCGTCTAACTCAAAGTTAGCTTCCAAATTCGCCGCTTGACCGCGAGGAATAGTAATGGGGGTAGATTGATTAATTCCAAGGTCTACCGTTTCTCTATCACCCATGTAAATGCGGTGGGCGACAAAACTGTGTCCCGCTTGATAAGGGGTAAGCGTTTCGTAAAAGCGGAAGCCGTATTTAAGTAGTTTTTTGTTTTCTACTTTACGTGCACGTTCGCTATCAGTACCCATTACCACAGAAATTAGGCGCATGCCGCCTTGCTCAGCAGATGTAATTAGGCTGTAGCCTGCATCTGAGGTGTGGCCCGTCTTGATACCGTCAACATTTAAGCTTTTATCCCACAGTAAGCTATTGCGGTTGTACTGTTTAATACCGTTGTAGGTAAATTCTTTTTCACTGTAAATTTTATACATTTCAGGTGTCTCGGCAATAAGTGCACGAGAAAGAATAGCCATGTCACGAGGGGTGGTGTAGTGGTCAGGATCATGTAATCCGTGAGCATTTACCCAATGAGAGGCTGTCATACCCAACGAGGCGCTGTGAGCGTTCATCATGCTTGCAAATGCAGATTCCGAACCTGCAACATGTTCAGCCATAGCAACGCAGGCATCGTTACCTGATTGCACTACAATGCCGCGCAGTAGGTCGCTAACGGAAACTTGCGTGCCCACTTCAATAAACATTTTTGAAGAATCTGGGAATTTCTTAGCCCATGCATTTTCAGAAATGGTAACTTCATCATCTAGGCTAATATTGCCCGCTTGAAGTTCTTTACCAATCACATAAATGGTCATGATCTTTGTTAAACTTGCTGGTGCAAGCTGCATATCTGCGTTTTTCGACGCGATGACGTGACCTGTTTCATAGTCGGTAAGTAAGAAACCTTCTGCAGCGACTGATGGAGCAGGTGGAGTGACTACAGCAGCACTGGCTGTATGTAACAATGTCCCTAACACCAAAAAGGCAAATAAAAGTAAATGACGGTTTAGCGCGTTGAATTATTCTGAGCATGGTTCTAATTTCTTTGACCGTTATATCCGTGTGAGTTAAAGCTTACCTTATTAACGCGAAGACCGCGAAACAAGACTACCCATTTTTAGCTTTAGTTCAGTTCGAAACTGAATCCTGTCTTTGCAGCCTCATTGTATCGCAGAGGCAACGTGAGATCTTAACGAAAGGCTGCTTATAAGACTAGGTTTTATCAAAAAAGTTTACGTCTTAGTAGGTCTAAGGCGAAGAAACCGTGATATTGCCTGTTGAATGACACAATGCTGACACATTCTCGATGGATTTATGGGCGATGGGGCGTTACGGGTTATGCATCAGTAAAGTAGAAAAGCCCATCTTTGCTCTTTTTTTTACGATAGGCATAGACAGTAAAAGTAGGGTAAATAAAAAGGGCGCTAACACAACAGGTGGATATAAAAGCGGGTCCATATTGCGGTATAGGGTTTGCGTTTTAGAGCCTAGGTTATAAAGTCTGTGTTATAGCATACGCGTTAGGGTAGCCATTTTGTTTTAATTGCTGAAGTACTTCGGCCACAACCGCTTCATCGTGAATCGGGCCAAGTTGAAGTTTATAGATGTTATTATCAACGGGTAGGTGGGCAGGTATTTGGTATAGCGCTGATAGTACGTTAGATATAGATTTTGCCTTCGCTGCGTTAGACAATGCGGCAACTTGAATGTAAATAGCGTCTTTTAATAAGCCATCGCCTTTCTCTGGCGCCGCTTCTTCCTGTGCATTATTTGACGGGGATGCACTGGCTACCTGCGTTGAAGGTTCAACAGCAATACCGAGGTATTCGTCATAAGATACCGTGGGGCCATTACCTACAGTGACATTATTTTGTTCGTCGAAATGGATAACTTCGAGTTTAACTTTCGCTGTGCCTTTACTGTGATAACCTAGTTTAACTGCCGCAGCATAAGATAAGTCTATAATTCGGTTTTCGTGAAATGGCCCTCGGTCATTCACGCGAACAATGGCTTGTTTATTATTCTCTAAATTGGTTACGCGAACGTAAGACGGCAGGGGCAGGGTTTTGTGCGCCGCGCTCATAGCGAACATATTATAGGTTTCACCATTTGACGTTAGATGGCCATGGAATTTTTGCCCATACCAACTTGCAAAACCGACTTCTTCGTAGCCCTTGCCATTTTGCATTGGCGTATAATGTTTTCCGAGCACCTTGTAGGGCCGACTGTTAAACATTCTATAAGCTTCGTACTTAGGAACAGCGTCTAGCGTTTCCGGCGTTTTTGCAACGTACTTTGGCGCAGAGTCTTGGTGCTGGGTGTAGCGTCCAGATTGTTTTGGTGCACTTTGGCAGCCTACCAAAAACGCACCGACAACAAATATAGCCAAATAACGATAGCATCGCTTGTTTACGCGATTTACATTGTGTATCTCAAGTACCGAAATAAGATGTCGCAACATACGGGTTATCTAGACATTAAACGTTTTTGAGTGGCGATTGCCATAAGAATGCCAAATCCCGCCATCAAAGTCACCATGGATGTGCCGCCAAAGCTGACTAAAGGCAAGGGGACGCCAACAACGGGAAGTAACCCCGATACCATGCCCATGTTTACAAACACATAGACAAAAAAGGTGAGGGTGATACTGCCACCAAGCAGCTTAGCGTATGCGTCTTGCGCGCGGCTAGAAATAATAAGGCCCCTTAATATAATAAATATATAAATCGCCATTAAACACATCACCCCAGTGAGGCCAAATTCTTCACTGAACACAGAGAAGATAAAGTCGGTATGGCGCTCGGGCAAGAATTCTAACTGAGACTGAGTACCTTGCAGCCAACCTTTGCCATCTACCCCGCCTGAACCAATGGCAATCTTCGATTGAATGATGTGATAGCCTGACCCTAAGGGATCGCTCTCTGGGTTGAGGAACGTAAGTACGCGTTGCTTTTGATAATCTTTCATAAGAAAGAACCACATGACAGGTGCAAAAGCGCCGATTAACGCGCCCACTACAGAGATTAAACGCCAGCTCATTCCCGCCAGAAATATGGCAAAGATGCCCGAGCTTGCAATGAGAAGTGACGTGCCTAAGTCAGGCTGTTTTGCTATAAGAATGGTTGGCACCACCACTAAAGCAAACCCAACAACGATATGTGTGGTACGGGGGGGCAGCGTAAACTTACTGATATACCAAGCCACCATCATAGGTACTGCAAGCTTCATTAACTCGGAGGGCTGAAAGCGAATAAAGCCTAGATCTAGCCAGCGCTGAGCACCTTTCCCCATATCGCCGAAAAGCAACACGGCGATAAGCATGAGGAGCCCACCGACAAAAGCGTAAGGCGATAGAAACCGGTAGAACCCAAGAGGCAGTTGCGCTAAGCCGAACATAACAATGAAACTAAATCCAAGTCGAATGAACTGACGCTCCATTTGCCCCATATCTTGACCAGAAGCCGAAAACAACGTGACCAGTCCCACTGCGCTTAGTACGAGTAGGCCAATTAACAACCAGCCGTCGATATGAATTCGCTGCAATAAACTAATTTTGTTAGGGTTTATGGTGGTTCGTTTCACTAATTCGCCCCTAACTTATTGGTATTGTTTGATTGTGCTGTATTGACGGTGTCGAACACCCGATCTTTGAAGTAAAAGTCCATAATTTGACGGGCTACGGGCGCAGCATTTTTACTTCCGCCTCCCACGTTCTCTAGCACTACTGTTACCGAAATTTCCGGGTCATCGAAAGGTGCAAAGCCAACATACATGGCGTTATCGCGAAGGCGCTCATCTATTTTGCTGGCATCATACTTTTCATTTTGTCCTACAGTAAACAGCTGAGCCGTTCCTGTTTTACCCGCTGAATCGTAAGGAGTATCGGCAAAGGCATGCCTAGCGCCGCCTTCTTCACCGCTAACAACATCGCGCATCGCGTTCAATACAACATCTAAGTTGTCGCGATTTTTAATTTCGATAGGACGTAACGATTTAAGGGGAATGAGGTCTACCGAGCTATCCGTTTTCATATAGCCGCGAATAATTTGCGGAATGTAGCGTTCCCCCGCGTTTATCAGCGTATTCACTGAGGTATTGAGCTGCACAGGAGTGGTGGTCCAATAGCTTTGACCAATGCCTACCGGAATGGTATCGCCTATATACCAAGGCTGATTAAATCGAGCGCGCTTCCAGCCACGGCTAGGCATATTGGCATCAGATTCTTCATATAAGTCGATGCCGGTAAAATCACCGAACCCAAATTTATACATGGCGTCGCTTATTTTATCGATACCCAGTTTATAGGCTAACTCGTAATAATAGGTATCGCAGGACACCTCTATCGCTTTAGAAACATCAACTTTGCCATGACCCCAGCGACGCCAATCACGCCACACGTGTGATACGTTTGGCAGTTTATAACGGCCCGTATCAGTAATGGTGTAGTCTTTCGTGATCACACCTTCTTCTAAGCCTACTAAGCCTAGGTGGGGCTTAATCGTCGACGCTGGCGGGTATTGCCCCTGGGTCGCTCGATTAATAAGCGGGCGGTCGGGAGAATTTAACAGTGCTGAATAGTTCTTACTGCTAATGCCGTGAACAAACAAGTTGGGGTCGTAACTGGGGTTTGAATAAAGTGCCAGCACTCCACCGGTTTTCACGTCGGTAACAACAATTGCTCCACGCATGCCATCGATAATGCGCTGGGCTTCTAGCTGAAGTTTTAGATCTAAATTAAGTACGATGTCTTTGCCTGGGGTTGGCGGTTCAACACTAAGAACGCGAATAATTCGGCCTTGATTATTGACTTCCACCTGTTGGTAACCAACCTTTCCGTGCAGGAGTTCTTCATGATATTTTTCAATACCCAACTTACCAATGTCATGCGTAGCCGCATAGTTATCTTCTTGGCCCGCCTCAACAAGCTTTTGTAAGTCTCGTTTATTAATTCGGGCAACGTAACCAAGGGCATGCGTAAGGGTTTCTTTGTAGGGATAATGACGGGCCAAACGAGCCTCAATTTGTACGCCGGGAAACTTATGTTTGCTGGCGGAAAATAGGGCAACTTCCTCTTCGCTAAGCTGTGTACGAAGTGCTACCGGTTTAAATCGGCGGGTACCTTTAAGCGTTGACTGAAAGCGTTCAAGTTCATCATTAGTAATACCCATCAGTTCAGTCAGTTCGAGAAGGGTTGCATCAATATCATCGACCTGTTCAGGAATGACTTCCAAACTAAAGACAGGGCGATTTTCTGCTAAAAGCACACCATTACGATCGTAGATAAGCCCGCGGTTGGGCGCTATCGGCAGCACTTTAATTCGGTTACCGTTAGAACGGGTCTGATAATCTTCAAACTGTGTAACCTGCAAAGAATAAAGGTTGTTTAGCACAATGCCCAACATGGCTATAACAATGATAAAAGCAATCGTCGCCCGACGAGCGAACAAGTTCGCTTCGGCTGAATGGTCGCGTATCGCTTGACGTTTTCGGTGCATTGACTTCCTTTGCATTAGCGTAAAGCCGCCTTACTCACGATGATAAGGGTGATTCTGCGTTACCGACCACGCGCGGTAGAGGCTTTCGGTAAGAATAATTCTCACCAGAGGGTGGGGTAACGTAAGCGCTGACAATGACCATTTTTGTTCGGAGGCGGCAATACAGTCTGGGGCTAATCCTTCAGGGCCGCCGATAAGTAAGCTCACGTCGCGCCCATCCATTTTCCAGTTATCCAACTGCTTGGCTAGGGTTGGCGTGTCCCAAGGTTTGCCCGTTACTTCTAAAGTAACAATGCGGTTTCCTTTAGGAATAGCAGCAAGCATCTGCTCGCCTTCTTTTTCTAAAATACGTTTTATATCGGCGTTTTTTCCGCGCTTTCCGGCAGCAATCTCGGTAAATGAAACGGGCATGTCGCTGGGGAAGCGGCGAATGAATTCGTCAACGCCTGTATTCACCCAGTTTGGCATTTTCGTACCAACCGCAACAATTTGTATACGCACTTTCGACCCTTACCGCAGGTTGTAATAGTTATAGTGGCTATGAAGACCGTACTTTAGCCAGCACGGCCATCCATAAGGCAAGATTGCTTTAAGTTTTAATCGCGTTGTGTAGTGATTACGACCAAAGCTTTTCTAGCTGATAGAAATCACGGGTTTCGTCTTGCATAACATGCAAAATAACATCGCCAAAGTCTACCAGCACCCATTCACCAGATTCTTTGCCTTCAACGCTTCCAGGCGCATGGCCCGCGTTTTTCGCTTCTACCATTACGTTTTCAGCAATAGAAGATACATGACGCTTAGAGTTACCCGAGCAAATGATCATGGTATCTGTAATACTTGATTTGCCGCGAACGTCTAGTTCAATGACATCACGGGCTTTCATATCGTCGATTTTGTCTTTAACAAACTGTTTGAGCTGTTGACTCTCCAAGAGTTTTCCTCACTTACTTAACTTTTATATAACTGATGTTCGTTTATGTACTCAAGTACCGCATTTTCCAACCACAATTCAGCGGGCGAACCCTCTAGTACGTGACCTTTATCAGCTGAAGTAGTACTAGCGAGTACTTCACGAATCTCAGTAGATGAAACATTATAAAGCGGTGTGTTGGTTAACACTACTCTACCTGCAGGTTCTGTGTGAATCACGTTTTTGTCGTCGCTCACATGAGTATCTAACCAGGCTTGTATTGCGCAAGGAGGCGAGAATTCTTCATCGTCTCTACGCATAACCACTAAGTGACAATAATCGAGTAGGTGCTCCCACTCGTACCATTTATCCAGATTATACAGCGAATCTGCACCAATGAAAAAACAGATTGTGTCATCACTGTTTTCTTTTAATGCGCGCAGTGTTTTTACTGTATAAGACGGCGACGGCAACGTAAGTTCAATTAGCTCTGGAATAAGTCTGTCATTGGTTTGTGCGCAAAGCTCAATCATTCTCACGCGATGGGTTTCTGACACGCCGACTGCCTTATGTGGAGCTAATTTGCAGGGCATAAGGTGAACTTCGTGTACGCCTAATTCATCAGCAGCGCTAAGCGCCGCTTCAATATGCCCCTTATGTGGAGGGTTAAAGGTTCCCCCTAAAATGGCTTTAACTGTTGGGCGTGTTGTAAACGTGGGAGGTAAACTCACTACGTGACGTCCTTTATGCTTGTAATAGCGGTGTTTCGCGTAAATCGAACCCCATGAACATCATACAAAGGTGACACATTTCAACATAAGGGCGAGCGATTACGTTTTGCTTAAAGGCATGATCTGATTGGGTAAGGGCGTGTTGAATATCTTCTAATTGAGCGAAGCTAAGGCGACTTAACGCACTCTGGTAGTAACCCTGACGGTTACGCCAAATTCCAAACTTTTGCCACTGAATGGGACCGCTTTGCTCAGCAAGCTTTAACTTCCAAAGTTGCTCCCATTCTCGAATTAATGCCCAAATAATAATATTCGGCTCTAAGCCTTCACTTTCCAGCCGGTAAAGCATCTTAATACAGCGGATGCTATCCCCGCTTAGCATGACATCGACCAGCTGAAACACGTTAAAACGTGACTGGTCTACCATAGCCTGCTCTATTTGCGCTTCTGAAATAGATTGCTGGGGGTAGAGTAGGGCTAGTTTATCAATTTCCTGTTTAGCGGCCAGCATGTTGCCTTCACAAAAATCGGCAATCATTTTAACCCCAGCAGCGGACACAGATAATTGGTGGGCTTTGAGTTGTTGATTTAACCAAGCGCTAAGCTGTTTCCCTTCTAATGGATAGCAAAGCACAGAGGCGCCAATGTCATCTAAAACTTTAAACCACTTTCCGCGCTGTACATCTTTGCCGATTTTGGGGCCGTGAACCAATAACAAGATATCGGGGCTTAGCGACGCTGCGACTTCTTGCAGCATTTTACTGCCCTCAGTACCCGGCTTACCGGTAGGTAACTCAAGTTCAATAAACTGCTGGCTAGAAAACAGCGACATGCTTTGCGTGGCTTCAATCAACTGGTTCCAATTAAAACCTGTTTCAGCCACCAAGACCGTGCGTTCTTCAAAACCATTGGCCTTTGCTTTAGCACGTATTTGCTCAATGACATCAAACTTTTGTTGAGGTTCGTCACCAAACACAAGATAGCATGGGCGCAATGCCTTCGTGATATCTTGACTAAATTGGTTTGGGTATATTTGCATGGACGAAGCGCTATTTATCGGCGCTGACAGGCGCAGCGACAGCTTGACTAGAAAGGCGTCTAATCATGATGTCGGCGGCTTCATCGCGCATTTCGCTTAACATTAATTCGAGTTCACGAGATTTGGCCAACACTTGGTCTGGATCATCTTGATAGTCGCGGACCACTTCAAACTGCGCCATTACCGCTTCTTTGTCGGGAAACTGCACGCGATAGCGAACAACGTAAATAAGCTCGTATTCTGCGACTTGACCTGAAGGATAAACAGATAACAGTTGACGTTCTAGCTTTTCAGGGAGTAAATAAATGCTCACGCTTTGTGCAGAAACCGTGTCTATACTGCTTAAGCCGTAAACATTTAAGCGTTTATCGAGCGCACGCGCAAGGGGCGCGTGTGCTCGAGCACTTTCAATGGCAACTGTATTAATGTTGTCCGGTAGACTAGGGCTACTTCGTAAATGGAAACCACAGCCTGTTACCAGAACCGTAACCAATACAGCGACTGCGAATTGTAAGTGCTTTTTCATAGTATAAGCAGACCTAGTTAGCTACGATATTTACAAGCTTACCAGGTACAACAATTACCTTACGAATGGTTTTACCTTCGATAAATTGCTGTACGTTTGGCTGCTCTTTTGCTGACGCTTCAATTGCCTCTTTGCTCGCGTCTGCGGCAATGGTCATCTTAGCGCGAACCTTACCGTTAACCTGAACAATGATAAGCTTTTCGTCTTCAACCAATGCCGCTTTATCTGCCTGTGGCCATGGCGCTGAATCGATATCTTCACTGTGACCTAGTACTTTCCAAAGCTCGTGAGCGATGTGCGGGGTAATAGGGTTAAGTAGCAACAAGATTGACTCACAGGCTTCGCGCATAATAGCGATGTCCTGGGCGCTTTCTTGCGGCGCCTTTTGAAGGTGATTTAGTAGTTCCATTACCGCAGCAACGGCCGTGTTGAAGGTTTGACGACGGCCTAAGTCATCAGACACTTTTTCAATTGTCTTGTGTACTTCACGGCGAAGTGCCTGTTGGTCTTTCGAAAGTGACTTAACGTCGATGGCTTCTGGCGTACCTTTTTCCACATGCTCAGTAACAAGCTTCCAGATACGACGTAAGAAACGGTTTGCACCTTCAACGCCAGAATCAACCCATTCAAGAGTTTGCTCTGGTGGCGCTGCGAACATAGTAAATAGACGTACTGTATCGGCACCGTACAGGTCGATAACTTCCTGCGGGTCGATACCGTTATTCTTAGACTTAGACATTTTGGTCATGCCGCCATGAATAACTTCTTCGCCATCGGCGGTAAGCCACGCTTTAACAATACGGCCTTTGTCGTCTTTCTCTGTGCTTACTTCAGTAGGCGAGAACCAAGTTTTCTTACCAGCTTTGTCTTCACGGTAGTAAGAATCAGCCAAAACCATACCCTGACACAACAGGCGCTTAAACGGCTCATCAGAGTTTACTAGGCCTTCATCACGAAGCAGCTTGTGGAAGAAACGTGAGTAAAGCAGGTGCAAGATAGCATGCTCAATACCACCAATATATTGATCTACCGGTAGCCAATAGTTGGCAGACGTTGGGTCAAGCATAGCATCGTTGTTTGTGGCACTTGCGTAGCGCGCGTAGTACCACGACGACTCCATAAAGGTATCGAAGGTATCAGTTTCACGCAGCGCAGCTTCGCCGTTATATGTGGTCTTTGCCCACTCAGGGTCAGCTTTAATTGGCGACGTTACACCATTCATTTCTACGTCTTCTGGTAGCACAACAGGTAGCTGGTCTGCCGGAACAGGTACCGACTCGCCATTTTCCAAATTTAGCATTGGAATAGGCGCGCCCCAGTAACGTTGACGGCTTACACCCCAGTCGCGTAAGCGATAGTTAACCTTACGCTTACCGCAGCCTTTGCCCTCAAGTTCATCGGCAATACCGTTAAATGCAGCATCAAACTCAAGACCATTGAATTTATCCGAATTGATCAAGCTGCCTTTCTCGGTATACGCAGAGGCAGAAAGGTCGCACTTATCTTCATCACCGGCATTTGGTGCAATAACTTGCGTAATTGGCAGGTCGTACTTTGTTGCAAACTCCCAGTCGCGCTGGTCGTGACCCGGTACGGCCATAACTGCGCCTGAACCGTAATCCATCAATACGAAGTTAGCCACCCAGATTGGAAGCTTTTCACCCGTTAGTGGGTGGATAACCTCAAAACCTGTGGCAAAGCCTTTCTTCTCCATCGTAGCTAATTCAGCTTCAGCAACTTTGGTGTTTTTGCATTCCTCGATAAATGCCGCTAAATCTGGATTAGACTGTGCTGCAAATTCCGCTAATGGGTGCTGCGCTGCCACTGCAACGTAGGTAACCCCGTAGAAAGTATCCGGACGGGTGGTATATACCGTTAAATCGGCAATGTCGTTAACCGCTGACGCTAGGTCAAACGTAATTTCCACGCCTTCAGAGCGGCCTATCCAGTTTGCCTGCATAGCGCGTACTTGGTCTGGCCACTCTTCAAGCTGTTCTAAATCTTGTAAAAGCTCTTCGGCGTAGTCAGTAATTTTAATAAACCACTGTGGAATTTCTTTTTGTTCAACAAGGGCACCTGAACGCCATCCGCGACCGTCAATTACCTGTTCGTTAGCCAGAACGGTTTGATCTACAGGGTCCCAGTTCACAGTAGAGTTTTTCTTGTACACTAGGCCTTTTTCATAAAGGCGAGTGAAGAACCATTGTTCCCAGCGGTAGTAATCAGATTTACATGTTGTTACTTCGCGATCCCAGTCGTAACCAAAACCCAACGAGCGAAGCTGGTTTTTCATGTAATCGATGTTGGAGTATGTCCATTTCGCCGGTGCGGTATTGTTGTTAATTGCTGCATTTTCCGCCGGTAGACCAAAAGCATCCCAACCCATAGGCTGCAATACATTTTTACCCTGCATGCGCTGGAAACGGCTGATCACGTCACCAATGGTGTAGTTGCGCACGTGACCCATGTGAAGTCGGCCACTAGGGTAGGGGAACATAGACAGGCAGTAGAATTTTTCTTTTTCTACGTCGTCGTTTGCTTTAAAAGATTGGTTCTCTTCCCAGTATTGCTGAACGCGTTGTTCAATGTCTTTCGGATTGTACTGATTATCGGCCATGAAACTTAGGCTTCCGCATTAAAAGTTAAAACGTTTATGGGGCGGCATAAGGCGAACGATTTACAAGAGAATTTGTAACCTCTCCTGCATTATTGCCATTTAACCGCACGTGGGATATTCCCACTTTACATACATATAGCCCAATAGAATAACCCAGCGCTAAGCCATGCCTCAATAGCTTAACACTGAACTAGGCAATATTTATTTCTGCTTGCATGAAAAGTGAGCATTAATGCAGCAGTTTAGGCCCGTTAAAGAAGATAGCTTGTAGAGCCACTTTTTTAATTTTCACTTAACGACCTATTTTTTGTGTTATTAGTACGTGCCTTAGTAATATGCCTCAACGTACTCATTAAGGCACTAAGATGGTTGTTTGTTGTTCAATTAACAACGTAAAGCTGCCTTATTAGAGTTAACCGTTTGACACTACTGTTAATTAGGGTTTCACTTAAGTAAAGAAACGAAAAATAGAACAGACATGTCTGTAGACACTAATTTATATGCGTTAGATGTAGATGCGCTTTCACCTACCATCAATCGCCGAGCGATTAACAGTGCTTTAAAAGATGATGAAGCGCTAAATGCGACCTTTATTGGGCAAGAGCGTGCGCGCGAAGCACTCACATTCGGGTTAGGCATTAGCACCAGAGGTTACAACCTTTACGTGATGGGTGAACCTGCCACAGGCCGTTTTACGCTGGTAAAAGATTACATTGAACGCCAAGTTGCACAGCTTCCCGCACCCGACGATTGGTGTTATATCAATAATTTCGACGATGAACGCCAACCCGTAGCGCTAAAATTTCCGCCAAGTGGCGGCAAGGCATTTCAAAAAGATATGGCTGCACTTATCGATGATGTCTTGGACTCACTGCCTATCGCATTTGATAACCCTGGTTATCAGCGCCGCCGTGCCTCTATCTCTAGAGAGTTTGAGCAAAAGTACGATGCTGCTATTGATGCTGTAGAGCGTTATGCTCAAGCCAACGACGTTGCGCTTTATGAAGAGGGTGGTTCAATTACCTTTTCACCCATTATTAACGGCAAGCCTATCAGAGATACTGATTTTGCATCGCTCACTGACGATCAGCGAGAGGGCTTTTACACGCTAATTGACGATTTAGAAAACAGACTGAGTGAAAGTTTGTTGAGTTTACCTACGTGGAAACGCGAAAACTCAGAACGTCTGCGTGAGCTTGACAAAAAGACCGCAGAGCACGTAATTAAGCCGCTTATTAAGGTGTTTGAACACAAATACGCCTCTGAGCTTGGGGTAATGAAATACCTCAAACAGCTTAAAAACGCTTTGGTTAGTGCTATTTTGGTTATACACGGCGAAGAACAAAAAGAAGAGAAGAGTGACGACTTTGATAAAAAAGTATTTTTAGAAGAGCAGTTTCTTCCCAATGTATTGGTTTCGAATAAATTAGACGATGCGGCACCTGTTATATACGAGCCAAACCCTACCTACCAGAACTTATTCGGTAAAATAGAGTACACAAATATCCACGGCAGTGTATTTACCAATTACCGAATGATACAGCCTGGTGCACTGCACCGCGCAAATGGTGGCTATCTTTTGTTGGATGTCGACCAAGTCATTGAACAGCCTTTTGTGTGGGATACCCTGAAACTTGCCATTAAGTCCCAGCGCTTGCGCATGGACTTACCCCAGCAAGACGTGGGAATGGTTAACAACATCACGCTTAATCCTCAGCCTATCGATTTAAACGTAAAAATTGTTTTGCTTGGTTCTCGCGACCTTTACTACACGCTACAAGATTACGATGACGAGTTTGACGAATTGTTCCGAGTGCTCGTAGATTTTGACTTGGAAATACCTGTTACGCGGCAGGCACTTTTCGATTTTGTGGGCAAAGTACGTGCCCATCTCATTCACCTGGGGCTTAAAGGTATAACGGCTAATGCCATGTGCAGGCTAGTAGAGTATTCGCTACGAATGGCCGAGCACAAAGAGAAGCTTTCTGCGCATTTTGCCGAAGTCATTGAGCTGGTTAATGAAGCTTATTATTTCTGTCAAAAATCGAATGCCGACACCCTAGAGCTTGATCATTTGAAGACGGCGTTAAGTGCGAAAAAGCGCCGTACCGGCCGCGTTAGTCAAACGCTACTAAACGATATTAAAGAAGGGCATGTACTTATTGCCACTGAAGGTAAAGCGGTAGGTAAGGTAAACGGGCTTACGGTTTTGGATATCGGTGACACGGCGTTTGGTACACCTGCGCGCATTACATCTACCGTGTTTGCTGGGGCAAGTGGTGTAGTTGATATCGAGCGTGAAGTAGAGCTTGGACAGCCTATTCACTCTAAGGGCGTTATGTTGCTCAACGGTTATTTAGGCAACAAGTATGCGCAACATTTCCCTTTAACGCTTTCCGCGAATATCGCCCTCGAGCAATCTTATGGGCATATTGATGGCGACAGTGCCTCTCTTGGTGAACTGGTTGCACTTATTTCTGCGCTTACTGAAATCCCATGCTTACAAACTTTGGCCATCACAGGTTCGATTAACCAGTATGGCGAAGTGCAAGCGGTTGGCGGTGTTAATGAAAAGATAGAAGGCTTTTTCGACTTGTGTCAGCACCGCGGTTTAACTGGTACACAGGGCGTAATTATTCCTAAATCGAATGCGATTAATCTGGTGTTAGATGCCACCGTTATCGATGCAGTGAAAAAAGGGCTGTTCCATATTTACACTGTTGAAACCGTAGACGACGCGCTTACTATTTTGATGGAACAGGAAGCGGGTAAAATTAGCAGTAAAGGCCGCTATCCCAAAAATTCTATAAACTACCACGCAGTGAATCGTCTATACAACATTGCGCTTATTGTAAACGGTGGAGATGGAGAGTAGACAAAAAGCTAATCTTTTTCGTGAAATAATAATGGCAATTTGGTGTAAAATATAAGTAATAAAAAATATATTAGGCAACATTGGCATTCATAACATTATTATCTTCATAAATCATAGAGATAGTCGTGCTGCCGTTTAAAAAAATAAGAAGGTAAACCATGAAACCGAATTGCAGTGTAGTAGCGAGGAATAACGTCACCATCCATGGTTCAGGAAGTACCGTAATAATGTTAGCTCACGGTTTCGGCTGTGATCAGCAGATGTGGTGCCACCTATTACCCTACCTTGTAGAAAAGTACAAAGTAGTGTTATTTGACTATGTAGGATGCGGCGCTTCTGATTATTCAGCCTACGATACTAATCGCTATGCGACACTCGATGGATACGCTCAGGACGTCCTAGATATTTGCGAGGCGTTAAACCTTAAGGATGTAATCTTCGTCGGGCACTCGGTTAGCAGTATGATTGGCATGCGCGCGGCTATCCAATCACCTCACATTTTTTCTAAGCTTGTCATGGTATGTCCGTCTCCCTGCTTTCTAAATTTCCCCCCTGACTACATGGGAGGCTTCGACAAAGCAGATTTAGAAGAACTATTAAACCTTATGGACAAGAACTATGTGGGGTGGGCAAATTATTTAGCGCCTTTGGTCATGGGGCAAGACAATAGCGCAGACTTAATTCAAGAACTTGAAACAAGCTTCTGCTCTACGGACCCTAAGTTCGCCAAGCCGTTTGCCAAAACCACGTTTTTTTCTGACGACAGAGCCCAGCTTGCTAAACTCACGCTTCCTACACTTATTTTACAAAGTAAGCACGATAGTTTAGCGTCAATAAATGTGGGGGAATACATGTATAACGTTATTCCGGAAGCTAAAATGCATGTTGTTGACGCCCATGGACATTGTTTACACATGACTCACCCGGCTACTGTGTTTACCTTATTCGAGGATTTCGCAGCTTGAAAGAAGCAGTAGAGGAAGACTTCCCCTGTTTGTTACTTAAATCGGATTTAGAAACGACAGAAATAAAATGGTTTAATCCCTATGCCAAGTGGTTTCTTGGGGTAGAGAGGTCTTCTGAGAAGAAAATAATCGATATCGTCTCTAAGGCAAGTTCGATATTTTACGAAAGTTATATAAAACCTATACTCCTTGCAAATGGTGAATATTTAGAAGTTCAAATCACCTTGTTATCGGGCTCGGGCCAAAGAGTGCCCGCTGTGGCCAATATCACGGTTTCAGGTCACATACTGTACTGGGCGATATACGTTGCAAAAGAACGAGATAAGCTTTATCAGGAGTTGATAGAAGCAAAAGATCAACTTGAAAAGAAGACCGAAGAGCTTACGGCTGTAAGCCGTCGAGATACATTGACGCCTTTACTTAATCGTCGCGCGGCAAATGACGATGTGCTAAAAATGATATCTCAATCGCGTCGCGCCTTTGTCCCCCTATCTTTTCTGCTTTTGGACATCGACTTTTTTAAAAAGATTAACGACGCCTTTGGGCATGAAGAAGGCGATAGAATACTTATAAAGTTATCACACGTGTTGCTGGAGCAAGTGCGCGAGACAGATGTTGTGGCGAGATGGGGCGGCGAAGAGTTTTTAATGGTGCTTTTTAACACAGATATAAAAGACATAAAGCTCTTTAGCGAACGGCTGCACAATGCCATACGCGAAATTAGTTTACCCAGCGGTAAGCCTTTAACGGCAAGTATTGGTGGTACTGTGTTAGAAAAAGGTGACCTTGCTCAACCAAATCTGATTGCCCAGCAATTGCTAAAAGCGGATAAGGCACTTTATGAAGCAAAAGCCAATAAAAGAGCCCATACTCGAATTTATGATAGTGTTCACGGGATTGTTAAGATTTAAATAATGCCAATTATCACTAGGTATTGATTGGCGTTATTGGCATTAACTACCCTAGGCGTTTAATATTCAACGAGGCGTTGTCGGTTGCCTCGTTGACTAACTTTCTTTGGCTATTTAGGCGGCATGCGCAGCCCGCCATCTAAGCGGATTGTCTCACCATTTAGATAGCTGTTGTTTGCCATATGAATAACTAATTTCGCAAATTCTTCAGGTAGGCCAAGGCGCTTAGGAAACTGCACGTTGGCAGAAAGGGCATCCTGCACTTTTTCAGGCATAGCAAGCAGCATTGGCGTACCCATTACCCCCGGCGCGATAGTGTTAACTCGAATGCCCAGTGGTGCTAAATCTCGAGCCATTGGCAGGGTAAGACCAATAATACCGCCTTTACTTGCTGCATAGGCTGTTTGGCCTATTTGACCTTCGTAACCCGCTACTGAAGCAGTATTAACAATAAGGCCCCGTTCGCCTTCATCGTTAATAGGTGCTTGTTTTGCCATGGCCGCAGCCACCAAGCGAGATACATTAAAGCTGCCAACTAAATTGATATCGATAGTTTTTTGGAAATCACCAAGTGGTGCAGGGTTGCCTTCTTTATCAAGTAAGCGCTTTGCGGGAGCAATACCTGCGCAGTTGACCACTAAAGAGATAGCGCCGAATTTGTGCGTTGTAGCGTCAATAGCGTCTTGAACAGAAGCTTCATCGCGCACATCCACTTTGGTGAAAAGGGTATTGTCACTACCTAGTTCTTCAACGCGTGTTGCGCCAAGTTCCTCGTTTAAATCGAAAAGGCTTACGTTGGCACCTGCTTCACGAAGCGCAATAGCAGTAGCGTGACCAAGACCTGAACAACCGCCTGTGACTATAGCAGTGAGATTTTTTAGCGTCATAGATTTCCTTTAAACCCGTTTTATCACTATTATTAATGTGATGTTAACGAGAAGTAAGAAGAAAAACTACGGTGCCGAGAAGATCGGCACCATTAAAACGCTTATTTTGGCAACTGAATTTTACAGTCTTCGCTTTGACGGTAGATAATAAGTGTGTGACCAATTACCTGAAGCTTTACAGCGTTGGTTTCACGAACAATGGCGTCCATGATAAGCGCTTTTTCTTCACGGTCATCGGTAGGCACCTTAACTTTAATTAATTCGTGGTGGTTAAGAGCGTTGTCAATTTCTGCAACCACCCCTTCGGTTAGGCCGTTGCCGCCTAGCTGCACAACAGGTTTTAGCGGGTGTGCAAGGCCTTTTAGAAATTGTTTCTGTTTATTTGAAAGTTTCATGTATTAATATTTCTTACAATTAATCTGTTAGTTTAAGCTTGAAATAACGTATTCTAACGCCATCTTCTCTACAATCCTAATTACATTGTGATGGAATGACAAAAAAGAAACACTCCGCCAGCAGTAAGCGCTGGCTTCAAGAACACGTTAACGACCATTATGTGCAAAAAGCAAATAAGGAAGGTTGGCGATCGCGAGCTATCTACAAACTGGAAGAAATCCAGAAAAAAGATAAGCTTATAAAGCCCGGAATGACACTTGTAGACCTTGGGGCTGCGCCTGGTGGCTGGTCACAGCTAGCCGCACAGCTCGTTGGTGAAAATGGTCAAGTTATCGCGTGCGATATTTTGCCTATGGATCCCATTGTAGGCGTCGACTTTTTACAAGGTGATTTTCGAGAAGATGCAGTTCTCGACGCACTATTGAACAGAATTGGCGGGAACACCGTAGATATAGTGTTGTCTGATATGGCACCGAACCTTGCAGGTAATGCTTCGGTTGACCAATCTCGCTCTATGTATCTTTGTGAACTAGCGCTGGATATGTGTCACCAAGTATTAAAGCCCGGTGGTTCATTTGTTATTAAGGTGTTCCAAGGTGAAGGCTTTGTAGAGTTTATGAACGCACTCAAACAATCTTTCACCACCATTAAGACGCGTAAGCCTGACTCGTCCAGATCACGTTCTCGTGAGGTGTATTTGGTGGCTTGTGGCTATAAAGTGTAGTACGCTTTGGGTTAAGCGGTTTTCGTTGCGAGTTGTGTCGCTTATTCAATAATCAACTTGTTGAATATGCAAGCAATTCGGGTTTATAGAGGTTAGTAGCATTGAGCGATATGGCAAAAAATTTAATCTTATGGTTAGTCATCGCCGTTGTTTTAATGTCGGTTTTTCAGAGCTTTTCACCGAGTGAATCGTCTCGTTCACAAACCGACTACACAACGTTTTTGAGAGAAGCAGAACAGGGAAATATTCGTGAAGTTCGCATTAATAATGATGGCGAAATTCGCGGTACAAAGCGTTCAGGCGAAACTTTCCAAACTTTCGTACCTTACTTCGATGACAAGTTAGTATCTGACTTGGTTAAAAACGACGTAAGAGTTTACGGTGAACCACCAGAAGAGCAGTCTCTTTTGACGTCTATCTTTATTTCATGGTTCCCCATGTTGTTGCTTATTGGTGTGTGGATATTCTTCATGCGTCAAATGCAAGGTGGCGGTGG
This sequence comes from Alteromonas infernus, assembly GCF_902705815.1. Lineage (NCBI taxonomy): Bacteria > Pseudomonadati > Pseudomonadota > Gammaproteobacteria > Alteromonadales > Alteromonadaceae > Alteromonas > Alteromonas infernus. Next base: position 26,173 of record NZ_CACSIG010000018.1, on the reverse strand, counting down.
TCGTGGCGCTATGTCGTTCGGTAAGAGTAAAGCGCGCTTGCTTGGTGAAGACCAAATTAAGACGACATTTGCTGACGTGGCTGGTTGTGATGAAGCAAAAGAAGATGTCTCTGAGCTGGTTGATTTCCTACGCGACCCATCTAAGTTCCAAAAGCTTGGCGGTAAAATTCCGAAAGGCGTTTTGATGGTAGGTCCTCCTGGTACAGGTAAGACGTTACTTGCTAAAGCAATTGCTGGTGAAGCAAAAGTACCATTTTTCACTATCTCAGGTTCTGACTTCGTTGAAATGTTCGTGGGTGTTGGTGCATCTCGTGTGCGCGATATGTTTGAACAAGCTAAAAAAGCAGCGCCATGCATTATCTTCATTGATGAGATTGATGCCGTAGGTCGACAACGTGGCGCAGGCTTAGGCGGTGGTCACGATGAGCGTGAGCAGACGTTAAACCAAATGCTAGTTGAAATGGATGGTTTTGAAGGTCACGAGGGTATTATCGTCATTGCGGCAACTAACCGTCCTGACGTACTTGACCCTGCGTTGCTTCGTCCTGGTCGTTTTGACCGTCAAGTGGTTGTAGGTTTACCAGACATCCGCGGTCGTGAGCAGATTCTTAAAGTACATGTGCGTAAAGTACCGGTGGCCGACAATGTTGACCCGTCGGTAATTGCCCGCGGTACGCCAGGCTTTTCAGGTGCCGACTTGGCAAACCTAGTAAACGAAGCTGCATTGTTCGCTGCACGCGGTAACAAGCGCCTTGTTTCTATGGAAGAGTTTGAGAAAGCGAAAGACAAAATCATGATGGGCTCTGAACGTAAGTCTATGGTGATGTCTGAGCCTGAAAAAGAGATGACAGCGTACCACGAAGCGGGTCACGCCATCGTTGGTCGCTTAGTGCCAGAGCACGACCCGGTTTATAAGGTGTCAATCATTCCGCGCGGTCGCGCGCTGGGTGTGACTATGTACTTGCCTGAGCAAGACCGTGTAAGTCATTCTAAACAGCACTTAGAAAGCATGATTTCTAGCCTGTTCGGTGGTCGTATTGCTGAAGCCATCATTTACGGCGACGACAAAGTAACCACAGGTGCGTCGAACGATATCGAGCGCGCAACTGAAATTGCACGTAAGATGGTTACCCAGTGGGGCTTGTCGAGCAAAATGGGCCCAATGCTATACGCTGAAGACGAAGGCGAAGTGTTCCTAGGCAAGTCTATGTCTAAGGCTACTAATATGTCTGACGACACGGCGCGTGCGATTGATGCGGAAATTAAGTCATTAATCGACCGTAACTACGAACGTGCTCAGAAGATCCTTGAAGACAACATTGATATCTTACATTCAATGAAAGACGCACTTATGAAGTACGAAACCATTGATGCTAAGCAAATTGATGACCTAATGAATCGAACTGATGTTCGTCCTCCTGCGGATTGGGATGACAGTAAACCATCGGGTGGCGACAAGCCAAGTGGCGGAGCGCCGGTTCGCGAAGGTGAAATCAAGAATGACGGTGTTGATAAGCCTTCAGTGGGAAAGCCGGGTGACATTCCTAGCTAAGCGCAAACGTTAATATAAAAAAACGCCAGTTCTACTGGCGTTTTTTATTAGAGCGTACTGATTTTCATCGGCCACATATTTCACACTCACGTATTATAATTCGCAGGTGCCAACTCTGCGATGTGCCGCTTAAAATCAGTTCGCTTTTCAATTCCATTTTATAAAAACGATAACGCAGGTAAATCATGCAGTTTGGAAATCATTTTACTGGTTTATCACAGCCACAGGTGATGGGTATTTTAAACGTCACGCCTGACTCTTTTTCTGACGGCGGTAAGCACGCTGATGTAAAACAAGCCTTGGATCACGCGCTTCGCATGATTGATGAAGGGGCTAGGTTTATCGACATTGGCGGCGAGTCTACACGTCCCGGTGCGCCCGAGGTTTCGCTGCAAGAAGAGCTAGACAGAACCATTCCGGTAATAGAGGCGGTCGCAAAAAATGCACAGTGCGTAATCTCTATCGACACCAGTAAAGCTGAGGTTATGCGCGAGGCGGTAAAAGCAGGCGCAGGACTCATCAACGACGTTCGTGCGTTACAAGAGCCCGGCGCATTAATCGCGGCAAGCGAAACGGGTGTTCCTGTATGTTTAATGCACATGCAAGGACAGCCTCGCACTATGCAAAATCATCCAACTTATCAAGACGTGGTAGAAGACGTCACTCAGTTTTTGCTTGAACGGGCAGAGGTGTGTGAGAAAGCGGGTATCGCTAAAGAGCATATTTTGTTTGACCCTGGATATGGGTTTGGTAAATCGTTAGAGCACAATTATGCATTGGTTAAGCATTTACCTAAGTTGATGGACCTCGGTTATCCAGTGCTTGTTGGTATGTCTAGAAAGTCAATGATTGGTAATTTGCTTAATAGAAAAGTGGATGAGCGCTTGGCGGGAAGCATAAGCCTCGCTACAATTGTTGCCCAAATGGGCGCACAGATTATTCGGGTACACGACGTAAAAGAAACTGCAGATGCAGTTAATATCGTGAACATGCTGAATAAAATCGAATAAGGAATAATAATGACGCAGCGCAAATATTTCGGTACCGACGGCATTCGCGGCAAGGTTGGTGAAAGTAATATCAACCCAGAGTTTGTAACAAAGCTTGGATGGGCGGCCGGTAAGGTATTAGCTGGACGTGGTACGAATAAGGTTCTTATAGGCAAAGACACCCGCATTTCAGGCTATATGCTTGAATCTTCATTAGAAGCAGGGCTGTCTGCCGCAGGTATTAATATTGGCCTTTTAGGGCCAATGCCAACGCCAGCCATTGCGTACTTAACAAAAACATTTCGCTCTGAAGCGGGCATTGTTATCAGCGCATCGCATAACCCTTTTTATGATAATGGTATTAAGTTTTTCTCTGCCCAAGGGTTTAAACTTGATGATGATATCGAACTTGCCATTGAAGCTATGCTTGAGCAACCGATGACCTGTGTGGCGTCTGATAAGCTAGGTAAGGCTACGCGAATTAATGATGCTGCTGGTCGTTATATTGAATTTTGTAAAGGCACATTTCCCTCTGAACTTTCACTGACAGGTTTAAAAATCGTCGTTGACTGCGCACATGGGGCTACCTATCACATTGCACCTAATGTATTACGAGAGCTGGGCGCTACGGTTATTGAACTTGGCACAACACCCGATGGTTTAAACATCAACGACGGTGTTGGTGCAACGTCGATGAAAGCGATTGTTGAAAAGGTAAAAGAGAGCGGTGCTGACCTAGGTTTTGCTTTAGACGGTGATGGCGATCGCATTATGATGGTAGACCACCTTGGTAACGTTTTAGACGGAGACCAAATTGTCTACATTATTGCACGAGACGCACTTAAAAATGGTAAAATGCAAGGCGGCGTTGTGGGTACGCTTATGAGCAACCTAGGCCTTGAAAACGCGCTATCTAAATTAGGCGTGCCTTTTGCCAGAAGTAATGTTGGCGACCGTTACGTTATGGAACTTTTACAGCAAAAAGGTTGGTCTATTGGGGGCGAAAATTCAGGCCATGTCCTTAATCTGAATATGAGTTCTACGGGTGACGGTATCGTGGCTGGATTGCAAGTTTTAGCAGCAATGCTTCGCTCGCATATGGACTTGCACGATTTAGCGAGCGGTTTCGACATGTACCCTCAAACGCTAGTCAACGTGCGTTACAAAAATCAAGACCTAGACTACCTCGCTCATGCTGATGTACAAAATGCTAAACAAGAAGCCGAATTAGCACTGGGTAAAACGGGTAGGGTATTACTACGTAAAAGTGGTACTGAACCCCTCATTCGTGTGATGGTGGAATCAAATGATGAAGCCCAATCTCACAAATGGGCAGAGCATATTGCTGAAACTGTTCGTAATCTCGCCAATTAGTTGGCGTAGCTGGAAATTTTGCTTTTTGTGCTTGTATATTCTTAATTAAATAGTTAATATCACGCCCGCTTTAAAGACAGGGCTAAGGTCTGCGTTGTGAGTGAAAATCTAAGAAAGCCATTCGTGGCTGGTAATTGGAAAATGAACGGAAATTTGGCACTTGTGGCTGAATTTAATCAAAAGTTAGCGGATGTAAACGCGAGTGCGGAGGTAGTGGTTTGTGCTCCTTCTTTGTTCTTACACGCATTTGATAAAGATTCGTTTTCAGTGGGTACTCAAAACGTTAGTCATTTAGATAACGGTGCTCATACCGGTGAACTTTCGGTTGATATGCTCAAAGAAGCGGGTTGTAAATACGCTATAGTAGGGCACTCTGAACGACGAGAAGATCAAGGCGAGTCGAGCGAGCTTGTCGCATTAAAAGCTAAAAAATGCGTGGCTGCAGGTGTTACCCCCATTATTTGTGTGGGTGAGTCTCTTGAAATAAGAGAAGCTGACAACGTAGAGTCGTTTGTCGGTGAACAGCTTGACGCTCTTATTAATGCAATGTCTGTGGATGAGCTATGCAAAACAGTTATAGCTTACGAGCCAATTTGGGCAATAGGCACGGGTAAGACTGCCAGCCCAGAACAAGCGCAAGAAGTACACGAATTTATACGCGGTTACTTTTCTAAAGTAGATTCGCAACTGGCCCAAGGCCTTCGTATTGTATACGGTGGTAGTGTGAAGCCAGATAATGCTAAAACCCTATTTGCACAAAATGATGTAGATGGTGGGTTAATTGGCGGAGCCAGCTTAAAAGCTGAAGATTTTATTTCAATTTGCCAAGCGGCAAACTGACGAGGTATTTATGATTTACGAAGTGCTATTAGTAGCATACCTAATTGTGGCGCTTTTGCTTATTGGATTTGTTTTAATCCAGCAAGGTAAGGGTGCAGATATGGGCGCTTCATTTGGCTCAGGCGGTTCAAACACAGTGTTTGGCTCATCGGGTTCTGGAAACTTCATGACGCGCACAACGGCAATTTTAGCGGGTCTTTTCTTTTTTATCAGCCTATCACTAGGCGCTATGACGGCTAACCGTGAAAGTGCTGAGGACGAGTGGGACAATCTAGAAATACCAGCGGCTGTTGAGCAGCAAGTAGAACGACCTGCAGACCAAGACGTACCTGTTATCGAAGGCGCAGCACCAGCACAGAGCGACGTTCCTGTTGTTGATGGTGCAGCGCAAGGTGACGTACCAGCGGTTGAAGGTGACGCGACAGACGTGCCGGTGTCTGACGATACTGAAAGTTCAAACTAAAGTAAATTTGCGGAAGTGGTGGAATTGGTAGACACGCCATCTTGAGGGGGTGGTGAGCATAGCTCGTGCGGGTTCAAGTCCCGCTTTCCGCACCAACTTTGAAGAAAGGCCAGCATGCATGCTGGCCTTTTTTTCTTTAAATGTCCCGTCCTGAAATACGTTGACATAAAGAGGACTTCTTTATGACGACATCAAATATTACCAAGGCTAAGCCCAGCGCTCTTAATTGTAACAAAGCGTTAAATTCCAAAATTAACAGGATGTTATGCCTGTTACTATCTTTGTTATTCAGCTATTCTTCTGTAACTAGCCGTTCTGGCATTCCACAAAATTGAAATATTCACACGACGGGGCACTGTAGTGCAAAAGACACTTAGTCAGAGTTTATTCCAAACCTTATTTATAGGAGTTGTAATAGCATCACTTCTGATAATTGGCGCTGTCTGGCGCTCTGCTAATACACTTGTGGTTAAAAATATCGAACACGATATCCAGTTAGCAGAAAAGGTCTTTGATAAAGTTGTTTCTGACAGGCAAACCGTAATTAAAAGTGTGTCAAAAGTGCTTTCTCGTTCATTTGATTTCAGACGGGCCGTGGGAACAGGTAGCATTCCCTCAATTGAAGTCGCCTTCACCAGTTATGCAGGTAGGCTAAATACCGACATTATTGCACTAGTCAGTTTAGACCATCAGGTTGTTGCTTCACACACCGAGCTTTTCAAAGAAGGGCAAAATGTTCAAAGTAGCTTAGCCTTAGTTGCCAAGGGTAAAGATAGCGGTTTTTTTGTCGTAGATAATAAATTAGTTCAGCTTAATCTCATTCGTGTAGAAATCCCTACACTTAGATACTACATGCTTATCGGTGTTGAATTCGACAGTGTATTGCTACAAGAACTGAAAGAACTCGTCGATGCAGAAATCATAATATCGCAGCTCGATTCAAATCGTATACTTAAAACCACATTAAAGGAACACGAGGCTAAGCGAGTCCTTGCATCACAACGAGATCCTTCTTGGGTCGATGTAACGTTCAAAAATCAACTGACTTACGTAACGCGCCAAGTCTATTTAGGAAGCGAAGAAACCTTACCAGTTAAGATTACTTTAGCCGTTGATACCACTTCCTCTTTTGAGGCCTTTACCGGCGTGCAGCTCACTATCTTCGCCTTCTCTATTTTAGCGATATTGATTGCACTTGGTTTGTCACTATTGCTTGCACGAAGCGTGAGTCAGCCGGTATCTACATTAGTAAAAGCGGTTAATAAGGTGGCCTCGGGTAAATATGGTGCCACACTAAAAACCCCCTCAAAGCTTAAAGAAATTACCGAACTCGCCAATGCAGTAGACAGCATGCAGGCCAGTATTAAGAGCCGAGAAAAGCACATTCGCTATCAGGCTGAACACGATGTATTAACAGGGCTTTTTAACCGTAACTATGTGGAAGGCTATTTTGAGTCTGAGTTAGGAAGTGGGCACTCTGTTCAGGTTGTGGCAATCACGGTTATTGGTTTTAGAACCATTAACGATCTTTATGGCTATTCTAATGGTGATAACACATTAAAAGCCCTTGCTGAAAGGTTACAGCGTTGGCCCGGTACTTCAGCCCGTCTAGCTGGCGGAGAAATTCTTTACATTACACACGACGCACTCAATGATGATCAGCTTGAAACCCTCAAGCACATTTTAGAGCAGCCGGTAGAAAGTAATTTAATCGCTATTCCGGTAAAGGTAGCTATGGCTGTAATTGATTGCCCTAAAGATGCCTCGTCTTCTGAAGAATTGTTTAGAAAAATGAATATCGTGACAGACGAAGCGATACACAGCGACAGTTGGTGTGTTCGTTACAAAGCCGATCTGGAAGATAAATACACCAGAAGGCTGTCTATTACTACTGAGTTAAAGCGCGCGTTAATCAGTCAGCAAAATGAATTATCTATGGTTTATCAGCCTAAAATTGATTTACAAACCATGAAAGTATGTAGTATGGAAGCGCTCATTCGTTGGAACAACAGCGTACTTGGGTTTGTTCCTCCCGATGAGTTTATTACCATTGCTGAACAAGCAGGTTTGATAGAGCAGGTTACATCATGGGTGATGAAGCAAACCATTTCTGACTTGGCTTACTTCAGAGAAAAGGGCTATGGCTTTACAGTAGCCATGAATTTATCTACCCAGGATATTCAAAATAAGGTGCTGTTAACTAAACTTGTCTCGCTACTTACCGAAGAGGGCTTGTCACCTGAAGCCCTTGAGCTTGAGATAACCGAAAGCGATCTGGTGGCAGACGCATCACTTGCGATTGAGAACTTAAACGAGTTAACCGCCCGTGGTTTTCATTTTGCCATCGATGACTTTGGTACGGGTTACTCTTCACTGGCTTATTTGAAAAACTTGCCAGTAAAAACCATTAAAATAGACAAGAGTTTTATACTGTCGCTTGCCAGTGATGAAAACGACCAGCAAATTGTCCGCACGGTTCTTAGCTTAGCTAATGTCTTTAACTTGAAAGTAGTTGCCGAAGGTGTAGAAGATGCCGCATCGTTAGACATTCTTAAAGAATGGGGATGTGACATAGTACAAGGCTACTACATCAGCCGCCCATTGAGTTGCGCTGACTTAGAAAGTTGGCTTCAAAATACGCCTTTCGGAGAATAGCTATTTTATTAATTAAATTTTATTGTTCTAAACGAAGACTCAATATTTATTGTCGTTAAAAGAAGCGACATGGCATTGTAAATGCAACAAACAATAATGAAGCGTGTATAACGCTCTGCGGGCTCATTCTTCTCTAAACTGTGAGTATTTTGCCCATTGAGTTGTGAAATTAATTCAAAAACAAGGAATTTATTATGGACATCATTCGTATACTACTATCGATTTTACTACCACCGCTGGGCGTGTTTCTTCAAGTTGGGCTAGGCGCTCATTTCTGGATTAATATTCTGCTAACCATCCTAGGCTACTTTCCAGGGGTTATCCACGCCATTTACATTATCGCTAAAAAGTAGCGCTTACTGGCGTAAGAAGAGGGGCGTTAATCTCGCGCCTTTTCTATCAAACGTGGTACAAAGTGAAAAATTAAAAAAGCCAGCTATAAAAGCTGGCTTTTGTTTTTGGTTGCCGTAAAACGATAGCCTCACTTTAGATAGTGAGGCTATCTAGTACTAGGCTGTAACTTTTTCTTCGTCTAGCTCTTTTTTCATTTCTTCGCGATAGGCGTTAGCAAGCTTGGTTTTCTGACTATCGTTTAGTACATTCCCCGCCACTTGAAAGAACTCTTGTTCCTCATCCGCGAGGTGATGTTCAACTTTTTCTTGTAACGTTTTTAAATGACGTAGCCAAGCGGGCGAGCTCATATCAGTTTCGTCGAGTTTACCTAGCAGTTCATCAATTTCATGATGTTCTGCAATGCCATGACGAGTTAAGTCGACAGTGGCATCCTTTTCTAGCAGATGGGTATAAAAATGTCGCTCTTCAGCGATAGCATGACTCTCTAGCTGAGTTTTAAGTGCTTCATAGTACTCGCGACGTGCCGCAGTGTTGCCGCTTGTTTCGGCGAGAATCTTAAGCAGCAAACGTTGCTTTTCATGGTCTTGGCGCAGTGCTTCAAATATTTTCATGGAAGATCCCTCAAATGGTTAAATACTTACTAACCAATGCGATTTTTGTTCCATGCTTTCCGCTATTCTTTGTAATTGATTTAAAACGCTTTTTAATTTTAATGCTGTTGAATAATGCCTAGGCATTAAACAACAGCGCAAGATTTACATAGCGCGTTACCAATATATTCTCAACGGTTTATATTCCGAACCATTTGTTCATAGCGAGACTTAAACACCTTGCGCTAGCATGGCATCGGCGAGCCGCCTGAAAGCCGCAATATTCGCCCCCTTCATATAATCGACATAGCCATCTTCACGCTTACCTTCGATTACACAGCGTTCGTGAATACTGTTCATAATCGAGCAAAGCTGTTCGTCTAACGCGCTGGCGTCACGCTGATTGAACATAGCATTTTGACCCATTTCTAAGCCTGAAAGTGCAACGCCTCCAGCATTAGATGCCTTGCCCGGTACGTAGGTTATTTTGGCGTCAAAAAACTGTTTTTGCGCGTCGGTAGTGCAAGGCATATTGGCACCTTCTAATACCATTTTACATCCGTTGTTAAGCAGTGCGTTGGCATCTTCTTCTTGCAGTTCGTTTTGCGTGGCACAGGGGAGCGCTATGTCGCATTTAAGGTGCCAAGGTTTTTTATCCGCTACCCACGCCCCCATATTTTGTTCAGCCATGTCATAGAGTATGTTTTCACTTGAAGCATGATTTTCAATTGCCCACCTCAGGTTTTTATCACTTAATCCGCTCTCACTATGTAAAAGCCCTCGGCTGTTAGATAGTGAAATTACCTTAGCGCCTTTTTCAACGGCTTTTAAGGCGGCATGAAGGGCGACATTTCCGGCTCCAGATACTGTCACTGTTTTGCCCTTAAGGTCGGTCTTTTTATACTGGCACACCGCATTTAAAAACGTAGATGAGGCCAAAACCTGTTGCTTCGGTTCGAACATAGCTACCACCAAACTCTAAGCCTTTGCCGGTGAGTACGCCTTCAAACTTATTATTTAACCTGCGGTATTCACCATATAAATACCCGATTTCTCTTGCCCCCACATTAATGTCGCCTGCGGGTACATCGGTATTTGCGCCTATATGTCGTTGCAACTCACGCATAAATGCTTGGCAAAACAACATGATGTCACGATCTGAACGCCCCTTAGGGTTAAAATCTGAGCCGCCTTTTCCTCCACCCATTGGCAGCCCGGTCAATGCATTTTTAAAGCACTGTTCAAACGCTAGGAATTTAAGCACGGATAAATTTACGGTAGGGTGAAAGCGTAGACCGCCTTTATATGGCCCCATCGCTGAGTTGTGTTGTACACGCCACCCCTGATTTACTTCAATGTTACCTTCGCTATTCATCCACGAGACAGTAAAGTTAATAATTCGCTCCGCAAGGCAGAGGCGTCTAACAATATCAAACGCTTTGTAGTGCGCATTGGCATTGTATATAGGAACAATATCTTGAAGTACTTCGTGAGTGGCTTGAAGGTATTCAGTTTCGCCAGAAAATTTATCGTTAAGAAACGTGGTTATTTCATCCAAATTACTTTGTTCTGCCATGGACTACTTAATCCTTATTGCTAAAATTTGTCAGCACTGTAAGACTGCGAGGAACGGTTTTTATTGTAAGTGAGTTCCCTTCATAAATTTCGCCGTCTACGGCATAGGCTGTCGGTTTATCAAACGTTAAAGTGATAGTTGCTGCGCGTTCATGACGTATAGAATCTGATTGTTTTTTTGCATCAGCAGGGCTTAACACAAGCTCTGCTAGCGACAAAAATTGTTTGTCGGATGTGGTTTGTGGCTCAAGCCATGTTAAGTCTAACTTGCCATCTGTAATATTAGGTTGCTCTGCACCTTGGGCGAGTGCTGTAGTCATCGGCGCTGCATTAGCAATAACAAAGCTTGGAGTTTCAAAATTCTCGGCTTCGCGACCTTCTATTTCAACGCTAAAAGTCATGTTTTCGTTGTTGGATATGGCGTTCCATAAACCTTTTAAATAGGCGAATTGCCCACCCATATCTTTTTCTTCACGGTCGGCAGATGAAATCATTTTTTCTTCAAAGCCTACCGCTGCTACCAACAGCATTACACGGTCGTTGCATGTGGCGGTATCAATGTTAAGCGTATTCCCTTCGATGATGATGTCGCAAGCGGTACTAACAGGCATTACTTTACTGATATAGCCGTGCAATACCTGGCTTAACGCATTCGCAGTACCAAAAGGGATGATGCCCATGGTAACGTTTGTATTAACTAGCGCCGATGCCACCTCGGTTAAGGTACCGTCTCCACCACACGCTATTACAATGTCAACGCCGTCATCTCTTGCCGCCTCTGCTAGGGCTTTTCCGTCAACGTCCGGTGTGGTTTCTTTTACGGTAACTTCAAACTTTTCGTTAAGCCGAGACAATACATCTTCTTTATACTGCGCCCATTTTCCACCACCTGATACGGGGTTAACGATAAGCGTTAGTTTCTTCTGAAGTGACAACAACCCGCCGTCTCTTACTTTTTGAAGTGATGCCAATTGGCGTTTATTCAACCTTGCTGTTTGACGGATTTGATTTATTTGTGAAAGTGCTTGCTCTACGGTCAAGTCTGGATTCTTCGCAAGCAAATAGGCGGCGACGACTAATACAGAGCGGCCACGACCAAGCGCACAATGAACAACCACATTTTTGTTTGCCGATATTTGTTGGTTTAGCCAGTTAATGGCCAATACTAACTGTTCAGGTGTGGGGCTTGTGTGATCCAGCACGGGAACATTTAAATAGCGATAATCTTCTTGGTAGGCCGTCCAGTCAAGGCCATCAAATTCAGCTGTCACATCTAAAATAGCGTCGATATTATTTTTGTTAAGCAAAGGAACGTGTTTGCTTGACATTCGACAGCCCAAAAACAAATTGGGCTCGATTTTTTGAAGCGGCGGTACTTTATCTGTTCGGCGCGCATACGCATTGTAAAGCCCAGTACCTAACAGAAAAGGAATGAAAACCCAGCGAATATAAAATGGAATAGAGCCGTCTTCGCGTTTACGAAAGAGGCTAGGGTAGTTCAGCAAGTAGGCGCTACTTACTGCTATTAGTGAAAAAGCAACCCATCCAAACAGCAATTTCAATACGATTATCGGTAAGATAAACGTTAATACTAAGGCTGCAATTGCACCTAGTACGTAATACTTCACCATTTTCACGTTAGACACATCCTTTGTAATTGGAAAAAGTAAATAGCCTATGCATCTATACTTGTCCAACTGTGTTTTCGTTTACTTTTTAAGGTAATAGGTTTGAACTAACACGTTCTGGCTAACGTATGCTTTGATAATGAAAATATGAGTGTTTTAAATGAAAGATAGTGCAGTAGTTAAAGTTGTAAACTTCGCCTGGTTTCAGGGGGTTTGGTGGCTCGTTATTCTATTTCAGAACCAAGCCGTGATACCTGTTTTGGGCTTGATTGCGCTTTGGCTCTTTTTGTCTTCAAAACGCATTGAAGATATTAAGCTAATGAGCGCGGTATTTGTGTTAGGCACGCTAGTTGACGCACTGCTCACTTACAGTGGTCTTTTCATTTTCAACGAGACAAAGGCGCTGCTTTCTTTTTGGCCCATTCCTATTTGGCTGAGTTTGCTTTGGGTTGCGTTTGCCGGCACCGTATATCACAGTTTGACCGTGTTCAAAGGCCGCCCTGTTCTTGCTTCTATCGCAGGCGCTGTATTCGCTCCACTTAGTTACATTGCCGGCGCTAAATTTGGTGCCGTTGAGCTTGGTGCGAGCATACTGTTTTCTTATATTTTCATCGCCCTAGTGTGGAGCGTGGTGTTCCCACTTTGTTTTTATCTATCCAATCGTTTTGAGGCAAAACTGTCCCAAGCGTGAAAGCAAGGAGTGTATTGGCAATGACGAAGAACGTTTTAGTTACCGGTGGCAATCGCGGAATAGGTTTGGAAATAGTAAAGGGAATGCTCTCGAAAGGCTACAAAGTGCTAATGGGGTGTAGAGACGAAGAATCAGGTCTTGAAGCGAAAAAAGATACCGTTGGCGGAGACCTTCATATTATAGAAATGCCCTTAGACAACGAAACGGCTATTGTAGACGCCCTAGTTCGTACAGAAGCCGTGTATGGCCCCATAGATATTTTAATTAATAACGCTGGGGTGTTAGATGATACACCCTGGGATGAGGTTAACGCAGAGACGCTTGCCAAGTCTATGCAAGTTAATGTGAATGCGCCGCTTACCCTTATTCAGCAAACCCTTCCCCAAATGATCGACCGTGGGTTTGGTAGAATTATTAACGTGAGTTCAAGCTACGGTAGTTTTGCTGAAGGGTTAAAGGGGCCACTTAGCTATGCGTTGTCGAAAGCCGCGCTGAACGCGTTAACAGTGAAGATGGCAGCAGTGGTAGACGAAGCATCCGATAGCGGCTCGCTTAATGTCAAAGTTAATAGTATGACACCAGGTTGGGTACACACCAGAATGGGTGGCAGCGATGCGCCTAAGACACCTAAGGAAGGGGCTGACACTGCTATTTGGTTAGCGACGATCGAGGAGGGCGGCCCGCACGGTCAATTTCTAAAAGACCGAGAGCCTATCGACTGGTAATTATTCATGCTAGTGGCCCAGTTAGAGAATCTCGACTGGGCCGGTATAATGATAGTTGCGTAGCGTGTTCGTTACTTTACGCCTAAGCGGTGCTTTTACGTTCTATCACTACCTAGAGTGAAAAACGCTCTCTTAAAAAGCGAGCTATGCCGTCTTCATCGTGGTGGCCAATAACGGATGTTGCTGCGTCTTTGATATAAGGTTTAGCATTCGATGGCGCGTAGGCTTCATCCGCAAGTTCAAACATACTTAAGTCGTTGTCACTATCTCCAAAGCAAATCACATTGCTGGCGCCAAGCTGGTTTCTCAAAAGCTCAACGGCACTGCCTTTACTCGCTAGCTTGTGGTGCACATCCATCCAACGGTACTCGTCACCCTCTATTGCTGGGCCAGAGTAGGCGATAAGTTCATCATGCATGTTTAATTGTTGATACATATCGTATACAAGCGCTGCATCTCCAATCATGCTGATATTGGTTATATGCGCGGTTGCCGGAAGTGATTCAATAGTGGCAAGTTTCGCCTTAGTTCTAGAAAAATATTTTTCAATTAAATCACGCTCTACTTGGTATTTAGGTGTCGAATGATAAATCACATGTTCGTGATTAGGGCTGTCCATATTCACCGTATTGATAAATGGCGTAATATTGTTTTTGACTGCATGCTCAATAATAAGGTTAACTTCACTTGGCGCTAAAAGGTTTTCTAACGTAAGGGCATTGCCCGACGGGTCCCAAATTGCGACACCATTGTTGTAAATATGAGGCAGCAAGAAAGACTGCCCCTCTAATACGAACTGAGCAGAATGCATAGTGCGCCCTGTCGCGACGGTAAAGGCGATATCTTTTTCACCGAGTAGTGCTAAGGTCTCTTTGGTAAACGATGAGATTTGAGAGGACTTGTTCAATAATGTCCCGTCTAAATCAAAAAATATTAAATCCATACAATTGATGCCCAGTTTCTACAACAGTAATAATAAGGTTTTGAATAACGCGAAAGGCAATATACGCCAATGGTTCGTATATTGCCTCTTAAGATAATTGCTAAGTAGCGAGCACTACACCCAACATCTAACACCCAACATCTAACACATAACATCTATCATCCAATACATGATAAGCATGGCTTAGCATAATCGCTCCTTTGCTCTACCAAGTTGAAGAGTGGCTGACAACCCCGACTAGCGAATAGACTCGACAACATTATCTGAATGTTGCTTAAGTAGCTTAGTGACTTGCGAAGCCGATTGCGTTTTCTTTAAGTTAATAACAAGTGCAACCTTACCATATCTAACCGCATGACGAACTGTCTGTATTACTTCATTTCTGTCAGGGCGTAGTCCAATCAAGCCTGCCACAAACAAACCGATGAATAAGCCCGGGCTTATTAGTGCGATATAGGTAAACAGAGGGTTTTGCTGCGTTAAAGCAGGGCCAAACTGCGTAAGCAGAAACGCAGCAATAAGCCCGACAACTAAGCCTACAGCACCAAGCAGTAAATGAGACGACCACATACTCTTACCGATAGATGCACTGTTGCGCTCAAGCTTTTCACTCATTTTTGCATCGCCCGCTTCCACCACTTCAATTTGTGAGGTTTCCACCGATGTTTCATCTTGTACAATATTGATAACTTCGTTCACTTTTTGTTTAGAAGTGAACACCGCTGCTACTTGTAGTTCATCGTTAGAAACAACGCTGGCTCTGAAATTTTCATTGTCTGAATTTTGAATACTCATTATTGAATCCTTACTTCAATTTAAACCGTGTGCTTAGCAAACCCTGGTTTCAACGTCTCTTCGCTAAACGTTTCACAGTGGTAAAAAGACTTACGTTACCCGGTAACAGCTAAAAGTTTTCTCTAATGTATCTATCTATACAAGTTGCATTCCTATGAACGTATTATACGCTTTATACTTTAGTTTAAATTTTTCGTTTTCATCTTTTAACAGGCTGTTTTATAAAGGCTTTAATCGCATTGTTAAAAGAAGTTAAAGAAGGTTTTCAGGTAGAAGTTAAGGTGGGAAGCACAGAGATTTACCCACTAAGCCGGGTGGAAGTTAACGCTAGCATTACCTTATTGAGATAATTTTACACGGGCAGTGAAAAAATGTTACAGCGTATTTAGCGAGTAATAATCAAAAGCAGGCACACTATTAAAAGATGATGTGATCAATTCTTCTGTATAACTTGTAATTTGTATTCACAGTCAGGCGGTTCATAAAACCATAAACCTGTATTAATACGGAACGCGCTAAAAGGGAGAATGCTTTGAAAAAACGGATAAAAGGCTATTGTAATGTGCATGAAGATGATAGCCACCTATCAATTAAGCGCATTGCGTGCGGAAATAAACGTTTTTACTATCGGTACGCCAGTGGTAAGAAAGTTACCGGTCAACGTGTGATAAACCGCATAAAGAAACTAGTTATCCCACCGAATTGGCGAGATACCTTTATCAGCCGCGACAGTAAGGCGAGTGTTCAGGCGATTGGATACGATGAAAAAGGCCGTAAGCAATACATTTATCATGAGAAGTGGCATGAGCAACAGCAGGTACAAAAGTTTGAGCGGTTGATTGCTTTTGGCAATGCCCTTCCAGCGTTTCGAGAGCATTGCATTTCTCTCATTTCTCAATCTTCCTGGACGCTAGAGCGCGCATGCGCGCTTGTTTGTCTTTTATTAGACTACACCGGCGCTAGGGTAGGGAATACGCAATACAGTAAAGAGAACAACACCTATGGGCTTACGACGCTGCGACGCAAACACGTTCAGGCGCAGTGCGACGACAGTGTAGAACTTGCGTACATAGGAAAACATGGGAAACCGCGAACCCTGAAAGTGAATGACCCAGAATTGGCGTCTTTAATATGTGATTGCGCTCAACAACAAGGTTATTGCTTATTTCGCTATCAAGATCACCGTAAACAATGGCACGATGTAACGAGCGAAGATGTGAACGCGTTTATACATGAGAAGCTGAGCGAACAATTTAGTTGTAAGGACTTTAGGACTTGGGCGTCGAGCCGTTTTGCCCTAACGGTGATGCCCAACGTATATGAACGTGTAGCAAGTTCAAAAACTAAAAAGTGGGAAAGCACATTAAGTAAAACCGTATCAGCTGAACTAGGCAATACGCCAGCGGTTTGCAGAAAATATTATATTCACCCGAAACTATTTGCTATTAAAAACCAGAGGGAGGCTTTCGAAAAGACGCTAAATCGTGTGCGATCGCTGGCTGGTGAAGATTGTACACATATCACGCAATTGCTGCCTATAGAAAAGCTTCTTTTGGATGTTATTTCTACTAAGAGCAATGAGTGATGGGTTTACCCTAAAAATGTTTTAGCTGGAAGTAAAGTGAGGCGATTTATAACCATTTCGCGCAAAGTTAAAATGTTTCATGCCTTGCGCTAACTTTGTAACATCTTGAATAGTAAAGGTTATTTAATTTATAAAAAGTGAAATGTTATGTGAAACATTGTTGGCACAGAAAAGCCTACGAATGTGTTTTAAATCAAGTTGTATAAAAATTAAACTTGAAATATTTTTTCAAATCCTTATATTGTTTGAACTCTAATGATTATTGCTCGATTGAATTTTGCGTTTAAAAATTTCAAAAACGGTTTTTTACTAAAGCGTTTTTGAAAGGCGCCTTCGTTACTCACACAGGCAAACGCACTAATTTCATTTAAAGATCTTTAGCGACCTCTCGCAATAATCAATATAGAGTTTTCGAGAGCAATAGAGGAAATAACCCACGTTATGCCAATGGAAAGTTACCTGTCACTAGCAGTATATTTTATCGCAATGCTAGGGATAGGGTTGTTTGCTTACCGACAATCTACCAGTGATATTTCTGGTTACATCTTAGGAGGGCGACAAGTAAGCCCTCAAGTTACCGCGCTATCAGCGGGTGCATCTGACATGTCAGGTTGGATGTTAATGGGCCTTCCTGGCGCAATGTATTTAACCGGTTTCGATGCCGTTTACATTGCAATAGGGCTAGTAGCAGGTGCATTAGCCAATTATCTCTTAGTCGCGCCTAAACTCCGTGTTTATACCGAAGTAGCTGACGACTCGTTAACCGTGCCTGAGTTTTTTGCAAAACGCTTTAATACGCCCAACGCGAGCTTACGCATTGTCTCTGCGGTAATTATTGTACTGTTTTTTACACTGTACACGTCAGCAGGACTTGTAGCGGGCGGGAAGCTTTTTGAAAGTGCATTTTCAGTAGACTATCAACTTGGCTTGTTTATCACGCTGGGTGTGGTGGTGTCTTACACATTGCTAGGCGGCTTCCTAGCGGTAAGTCTTACCGACTTCGTTCAAGGCTGTATCATGTTCGTTGCACTGGTACTGGTGCCAATCGTTGCCTTTACCGAATTCGATAGTGTATCGCAGATGACAAGTGCAGCTTATCAATCTGTACCGGGTTTTTCGGCGTCTCTTGAAACACTGACCATCGTAGGTTTGTTATCAAGTTTAGGGTGGGGCTTAGGTTATTTCGGTCAGCCACACATTATTGTTCGCTTTATGGCTATTCGTTCTGTTAACGCTATTAGCACTGCGCGCAACATTGGCATGTCGTGGATGACAGTGACAATCATAGGCGCTTTAGCGACCGGGTTTGTCGGTATTGCTTATGCCAATCAGTTTGGCCTAGCGGTAGACGACCCTGAAACAATTTTTTATTATTTTTTCTCAAATTGCTGTTTCATCCACTTATTAGTGGTTTTTTGATGGCCGCTATTTTGGCAGCGATTATGAGTACAATTTCGTCACAGTTACTTGTTAGTGCGAGTTCATTGACGGAAGACATTTATCGCGTATTGGTGAATAAAAAGTCACCACAAAAAACACTTAGCGAAAAGCAAACGGTAACAATCGGGCGTTATGGTGTAGCGGGGGTTGCAGTTGTTGCGCTACTGCTAGCTATGGACGCGTCAAATACAATTTTATCTTTAGTAAGTAACGCTTGGGCCGGTTTTGGTGCTGCATTTGGTCCATTAGTCCTGTTTTGTCTGTATAAAAAGGACCTAACAGCGAAAGCGGCCATGGCAGGTATGGTGAGTGGTGCGGTAACCGTGCTGTTTTGGATTTATGCCCCGGTTTTAGCTGACGGTAAAACGTTAAGCAGCGTTATTTATGAAATTATTCCAGGGTTTGCGGTAAGTACGTTAACACTTTATGGGGTAAGCCGTTTCGGCGAGAACCCATCGAAAAACGTACAGGCAACGTTTGCGCAAGCCAGTGAAGAATTAGCGAATCAACAATCTTAAGGTTAAAAAGTTTATTATGAGTCATCCTAATTGGAAACGCGTAGTCATCAAAGTAGGTAGTGCATTAATATCGCCCAACCAGCAGGGTTGTAGCAGTCACTATTTGCTGAGTATTGCACAGTTTATCGTGCGATGCAGAGCCAACGGCACACAGGTAGTATTGGTGTCTTCTGGCTCAGTCGCAGCTGGCGCGCATTTGTTTCCAGAGCAAGAAAAATCTGATATTGCGGTTAAAAAAGCAATGGCAGCTGCAGGCCAAACCGAAATGATTGCCACATGGGACAGACTGTTTGACTTCCCTTCGGCACAGATGCTTCTAACTCACGCCGACTTGCGCGACAGAGAGCGGTACGTGAGTATCCGTGAAACGATATTTAGCTTATTGGATAACAATATTCTACCTATCGTGAACGAGAACGACACGGTCACTACCGATAAATTGAAAGTAGGTGACAACGATAACTTGTCAGCCATGGTAGCGTCGGCAGCTGAAGCAGACGCACTGATTATCTGTTCAGACATCGATGGGTTATACGATAAGAACCCCCACGAACATGACGACGCAAAAATGCTCAAGTCGGTTGATACCATCGACCAAAGCATTTATGACATGGCTGGTGATGCGGTTAAAGGCGGTGTAGGCACCGGCGGCATGCGCACAAAAATTGAAGCGGCGGAAAAAGCCGTTTCGCATGGTATAGATACATATATTATTAACGGCTTTACTGAGCTGTCGTTTAACATGCTGTTGTCGGGTGAAAACCCGGGTACGCATTTCAAACCTCACGCCAAGCCAATGCAAGAAAATGTGCATTGGATGCGCCATACGTCAAACGCGCAGGGCGAGGTTATAGTAGAGGGAGATTTCGATGACTCTCTACACAGCGACGCAGAGCAGCTTACCAGCAGCGAAATTATTGATGTGAAAGGTGAGTTCTCGGTCGGCGACACCATATTAGTACGTAAAGAAGACGGTACTAAGCTAGTGAAAGCGAAATCGAATTACAGTAGCTGTTTATTGAATTTCATTGCGAATCAGGAAAACGACGAATTTGCCCACGAGTTTGAAGAAAAAACGGGGCCAATTATTTCTGATCAGCACATAGCAAATCTGGAGAAAGAATGAGTATTATTACAGAGTTAGCACAACAGGCGAAAAAAGCTGCACGTACACTGGCGATTTTAAGTGAGAGCCAGAAAAACGCGGTGTTAACTGATATGGCCGCGGCTATTCGTGAAAATAAAAGCAAAATAATTGAAGTAAACGAAAAAGAAGTAGCGCGAGCGAAAGACAACAATTTAGACGCTGCAATGATCGACCGCTTAATTCTTAATGAAGAGCGTATCGAATCTATGGCAGAAGGGATTGAAGTTATTGTAGAGCTTGATGATCCGGTAGGTAAAGAGCGCGTTATCGGTACACGTCCAAACGGTATCGAAATCAAAAAAATGCGTATTCCTCTTGGCGTTGTGTGCATGATTTACGAAGCACGACCTAATGTTACTGCCGATGCAGGCGCGCTGTGCTTCAAATCGGGTAATGCAGTTATATTACGTGGTGGTAAAGAAGCGCTTGATACCAGCTTAGCCATTGCTGAGTTAATGCAAGACGTACTCGAAAAGCACAACTTGCCGAAAGCTTTGGTAACCGTGGTTCCAAATCCAGATCGTGCGCTTATGCAAGAGTTGATGGAGCAGCGTGATTACATCGACGTAATTATCCCTCGTGGTGGTGAAGGTCTTATTAATTACGTTACTGATAACGCAAAAGTGCCAGTAATTCAGCACTTTAAAGGCGTGTGTCATTTATACGTGGATAAAGACGCTGATTTAGAAAAGGCGTTAGCCATTCTTCTAAACGGTAAAACACAGCGTACTGGTGTGTGTAATGCTCTAGAAGGTTTAGTCGTTCACCAAGCGGTAGCGGGTGATTTCTTACCTAAAGTGGCCGATGCCTTCAAAGAAAAAGGCGTGAAGGTTCACGTTAACAAAAAAGGTAGCCAATATTTCGATGGCGCTGACGTAATTGCAGAAGACGCATACGGTGAAGAGTACCTAGGTTTAGAAATCGCAATTCGCGTTGTAGATGACTTCGAAGGGGCAGTAGACCATATTGCTCAGTTCGGTAGTAACCACACCGAGGTTATCATTACCGAAGATGCCGAGAAAGGTAAGCTGTTCCAGCGCGCGGTAGACGCGAGTGTGGTAATGGTAAACGCTTCTTCTCGTTTCTCTGACGGTAGCCAGCTTGGTTTAGGTGCGGAAATTGGTATCGCTACAACCAAACTGCATGCTTACGGCCCAATGGGCTTAGAGTCACTGACTTCAGAGAAGTACCTTGTGAACGGTGAAGGACAAATTCGTGACTAAATGACTGCAGTTATAACTGGTCGGCATTGTGCCACGAGTTTACATGCTTCATAATAAAAAGCGCTGACATTCGTCGGCGCTTTTTTATTTTTATTCAAAGATTTACCCTCGTAGCACAGACGGAGCATACATGGAGATTGTGATAGACCCCACGCAGTTATGGAATCAGCTTATTGCGTTTGCCAATGAGTATAAACTGCTAACATCACTACTACTTTTAATTGTATTGCACTTCATCAAAAAAGGTATGCTGTTGCTGATAAGGCGCATCAGCTCTCAGCGCGGGGAAGATAGAAGAAACCAGATTAATATTTTAGAGCAGTTAGGGAACGCCTTTATCATCATTGTATTGATGATGGTGTGGAGCTCTGAAATACAAACGCTTGCTATATCTATCGCTGCATTCATGGTTGCAATTGTGCTTGCTACCCGCGAGTTTATTCAGTGCTTCATGGGTTTCATTTATTACCTTGGCGCCCGGCCCTTTAGAGTAGGGGACTGGATCCAAATGAATAATATTATTGGTGAAGTGGTGGAAATGGACTGGGCTAAAACGGCGTTGCTAGAAGTTGATCCCGAGACCTTCAACTACACAGGAAAGCACGTGTATGTGCCTAATAGCCAGCTCGTAACCCAAACCGTACGCAACCTTAACTTTATGCGTCGTTATCGTCTCCACTCTTTTGAAATAGTGAATGAGCCTACAGTCAATGCCTATAGCTTGTTACCGGCGTTTCACGCTCGCGCACAAGCTCATTGCGAATACTTTCGCGACGTAGCAGAGCGCTATAAAGGCCTGATTGAACGTCATTTAGAACAAGAGTTTATTCGTATTGACCCAGAAGTGGAAATCAAAACGAACGAACTAGCCAAAGTAGTGGTAAAGGTGAGTTTGTTTTGCCCAACTGCGGAAGCTCATGAACTTGAACACAAGATGTGTTCAGATTGGCTAAGCCTGTGGTTTAGAGCGCAAAAGGAAGAACAAGCGATGTTAATGCAACAACAAAGCGAATTTAACACCAACATTTCCCCGTCTGCGACGACAACAGACCAACAAACGACGTCAAGTACAGGCTTATAAAAACGCATTTGAGGGCGGTCGGTTGATCAACTCCGGCCGCTGCCTGTTATTCGTGGCATGTCCAATTTCGTTGATGAGAAAAGTGCCCTTCTAAAAATGCCATTTGGTCGGCTAATATGCGCCTGTTCATTAAATAGAATCGCTCGTAAACGTTAGGTCTAAATGGCACGGCTAAAAGCGGCATATTGGCCTCTTCAGGCGTTTTAGCCCCTTTGGCATGGTTACAGCGCTGGCAGGCGGTAGCTACATTCGTCCACACGTCTTTCCCGCCGCGAGAGCGGGGGATAATATGGTCGCGAGTTAGCTGTTTGGGCGTGAATGTTTGGCCACAGTACATACATAGATAACTGTCGCGGCGGAACAAATACCGATTAGTGAGCGCCACTTTACCCGACAGGTCAGTAACTTTTCCATCACAGGCAATTATGCTTGAAAGGGTTAGTTGACTTTGCAACCCTTGGTGATTCCACCCCCCTTTAAGCGTTATCCCATCACTACCTAGTTCAAACAACACCTTATCTTGACTGTAAAGCTTTGCGGCGTGTTCAACATCTATCCACTCTTGTGGCATGCCTGCTTTGTTAAGTCGAAGTACCAACATGGTTATCTCCTTTAGCACACTTGAGGCTGGTGACCATTAATCTAGTGCAAGGGTCAACAAGCCTTAATATTAGACGTTCTTATTGTGATAAATACGCTTACTGTAACCTTTATGTAAGATGACATGTGCGTTCTTGTTTAGCTTACGTTTTGTTCTAGCATACGCTGTTTTATGTCAGTATGATGAAAATATAGTCAATATTTGAAATTTCAAAGATATTTCATATAGTCATGGTGCTATAGGTGGTAGCGGTAAATTACCGAGTTGATTACAAAATAATGCGACAAATTCCACGTGGGGCTGCATTTGGGAATGGCATTAACGCCACTTCAAAGTTATACTATGCGCCGCGTTTAAAAGCGATAAAATAAAGATTGAAATTAAAGGACAAATAGTGACTCCTATTACTAAATCATTTCAGTATGGACAGCATACTGTAACTCTAGAGACGGGTGTAATTGCTCGTCAGGCGACAGCTGCGGTTCTTGCGAGCATGGACGACACGTCTGTACTGGTAACAGTAGTTGGTAAAAAAGAAGCCAAGCCAGATCAAGACTTCTTCCCTCTAACAGTTAACTACCAAGAAAAAGCATACGCTGCGGGTAAAATCCCAGGTGGTTTCTTCAAGCGTGAAGGTCGTCCATCTGAAGGCGAAACATTGACTGCGCGTCTTATCGACCGCCCCATTCGCCCATTATTCCCAGAAGGCTTCAAAAACGAAGTACAAGTTGTTGTTACTGTAATGTCTGCTAACCCAGATATCCCCACAGACATCATCTCTATGATTGGTACTTCTGCAGCCCTTGCTATCTCTGGTATTCCATTCAACGGCCCAATTGGTGCGGCACGTGTTGGTTTCAGCAACGGCGAATACATTCTAAATACACGCGCAGAAGAGCAAGCTGAAAGCCAGCTTGACCTTGTTGTTGCGGGTACTGAAGGTGCAGTACTTATGGTTGAATCAGAAGCTGACGTGCTTTCTGAAGAAACTATGCTAGGTGCGGTAATGTTCGGTCACGAGCAACTTCAAACCGTCGTTAGCGCGGTTAACGAATTTGCTGCTGAAGTTGGCACTGAGAAGTGGGACTGGGCACCAGAAGCAGAAAACACTGCGCTTAAAGACAAAGTTAAAGCACTAGCTGAAGCTGAAATGACAGCGGCTTACCAGATTTCTGACAAGTTAGAGCGTAAAGACGCAGTAACGGCAGTAACTGAGAAAGCACTTGAAGCTATCCTTGCTGAAGACGAAGAACAAGACAAGAAAGAAGTACTAGATCTTCTTCACGATCTTGAATCTGACGTTGTACGTTCACGCATCCTTTCTGGCGCGCCACGTATCGACGGTCGTGAGCCTGCAATGATTCGTGCACTAGACGTAGCAACAGGTATTCTTCCTCGTACTCACGGCTCTGCACTATTTACTCGTGGTGAGACTCAGGCAATTGTTGCAGCGACTCTTGGTACAGAGCGTGACGCACAGATGATTGACGAGCTTCAAGGTAAGCGCGACAGCCGTTTCATGCTTCACTACAACTTCCCTCCATACTGTGTTGGTGAAACCGGAATGATTGGTTCGCCTAAGCGTCGTGAAATTGGTCACGGTCGTCTAGCGAAGCGTGGTATTCAAGCAGTAATGCCAAGTGAAGAAGAATTCCCGTACGTAGTACGTGTGGTTTCTGAAATCACAGAATCAAACGGTTCATCTTCAATGGCGTCGGTATGTGGTACTTCACTAGCGCTTATGGATGCGGGTGTTCCAATTAAAGCGTCTGTTGCGGGTATCGCAATGGGCCTAGTTAAGAGTGACGACAACTTTGTTGTACTTTCAGACATCCTTGGTGACGAAGATCACCTTGGCGACATGGACTTTAAAGTAGCGGGTACTACCGACGGTATTACTGCACTTCAAATGGACATTAAGATTGAAGGTATTACTAAAGAAATCATGCAAATTGCGCTTAAACAAGCAAAAGAAGCACGTTTGCACATTCTTAACGTAATGGACGAAGCGATTGGCGGTCACCGTGAAGAGCTAAGTGAATTTGCTCCACGCATTTACACAATGAAGATTGACCAAGACAAGATTCGTGACGTTATCGGTAAAGGCGGCGCAATGATCCGTCAAATTACTGAAGAGTCTGACACTAACATCGAGATTGAAGACGACGGTACTATCAAAATCTTCGCTACAGAGCGTGCGAAAGCAGACATCGCTATTAGCAAGATTGAGCAAGTAACGGCTGAAATTGAAGTTGGTAAGACTTACAACGGTAAGATTACACGTATTGTAGACTTCGGTGCGTTCGTAGAAGTACTTCCAGGTAAAGAAGGTCTTGTTCACATTTCACAAATCGCTCACGAGCGTGTGAACAAGGTTACTGACTACCTTAAAGAAGGTGAGATGGTTGACGTTAAGGTTATGGAAATCGACCGCCAGAACCGTGTACGTTTAAGCATTAAAGAGCTTCTAGAAAAGCCTGCGCCTAAGTCTGACGACGCAGAGTAATGCCGATTAGGTTTTAAACCTAGTTAGCTGTATATAAGTAAAAAGGGAGCTTGGCTCCCTTTTTTCGTTTTAGGTTTAAAAAGTAATAACCGGTTGGGTTTTACCCGTTAACCCATAGATTCAAACTATTACGATAAGCGCTTTTTTAGAGGTACTAAACAATGGATAAGCAAACGCAAACCGAAGTAGAAGCAGCGGTATTCCGCCGCTTAGTAGAACATTTAGACGCGAATAAAGACGTTCAGAACATCGACCTGATGATTTTGGCGGATTTCTGCCGCAACTGCTTGGCAAAATGGTATTCGGCAGCTGCAGGCGAGCAGGGCGCTGATATCGACTACGAAGCCGCCCGCGAAGTGGTATACAAAATGCCGTATTCAGAGTGGAAAGAGAAGCACCAGCTTCCTGCTACTGATGAGCAGTTGGAGAAGCTGGCTGCTAGGCAGGAGAAGTAGTTTTTTGATAGAGTGACGTTTAATTATTTTTTTGAAGCCAGGGGAAGCTGGCTTTTTTGTGTTTGGCTTGCGTGAAAAACACCAAAATCATCTGCACGATGATTTGGTGTTTTTAATAAATGAGCGAAAAACGACATTACGTTTTTTTCTTTATTTCTCTTGTGGTTGTGGTTTAGAGTAGTGGTTAATTAAAAGGACAAGTACCCGAAAGTGGTGTGGAATAGCATGACGTTTTGGGGACGAGTAAACTGTTAGGCGTCATTTACTCACAGCATTAAAGTGTGGGTTCGGACGTGACATTCCGGCATCAAGGTTGTTTCGCTAGGCTGTCTTTGCAGCTTGCTTTTTCGGTAGTTTCAACGGCTTTAGTAACGCGCTTTTTATCAACACCGAAACGCCAACATTCAACATCACCAGTCTTCTAAACTCGCTCTTTTATCCAG